>CAYOYO010000009.1:0-8670 GCA_964408195.1 uncultured Oscillospiraceae bacterium
CCTGCCATCCCTATACTTAAAGAATCAAACCAGGCCGCAAATAGTACCACTGTTGCTGCTGTTATTGTGAGTATATTTGCTATGGCTAATGCATGGGAACGTCCTAGCATATCAAAGGCGAATCCGCTTAAAATACGCCCTAATCCATTGAACATGGATAAAACCCCTACAAGCGCTGTTGAAAAAACAGCCGATGCACCAAGAACTATAGCGTAATCCTTTGCAAAACTAATTACCGTAGTGCCGACTGCACTCATCGTTACAATTAGTAAGAAAAATTTTAAAAATACAGACGATCTTAGCATTTCTTTCGTTGTATATTCTCGCTCGGAATTAAACGGTTTTTTTAACGCAACAGTTGTTTTCTGCACTGGCAGTCCGACATCTTTCGGCGGAGCCTTTAGAATAAATCCTGTAGCTGAAATAACAATTGTAATGGAAACCCCAAGCAAAAGATATGTTGTCCTCCATCCGAACAACGGGAGAGAGATCATTGTTCCTGCTATGCTACCCAATATCAATGCGCTACTACCAAAACCCATCATCAAAATGCCCGAACAGAGTCCTTTTCTATCGGGGAACCACATGCTTACAGTTGAAATAATCGAATTGTATGCCATTCCGATCCCCATCCCTGCCATAACGCCATACGTAAAGTAGAGAATCCATATCTCGGGCGAAGAAAGCATTGATATTATAACAAAGCCCGCACCGGTGAGAACTGCTCCAATGCTTGATGTAATCTTTGCTCCCGTATATCTAGACAAAAACCCAGAAAGCACTCCTCCTAAACAGAAGAAACTCATTGTAATTGTGAAGTTAATAGCAAGCTGTGATGGTGACCAGCCAAAGTCGACAGCAAGAGGTGCTTTTAAAATAGACCACCCATATATTATACCTGCAAACAGCATGCTGATGCCACCGAGTAATAAATATATATATCGTATTCTTTTCATTTCAAAACCTTTCAAAAAATAATACAGCCCGGAAACATATGGCATTGATGCATCGCATTATAACCTTCAATATCCCCGGGCATTGCACTGGCCACTAACTAACTTGTGATTTCTTTGCGCAGTTCAATCCATTTGCTGATTATGGCATTGGTTTCCGGAAGGTTACTGCCTCCCGTCGTTGCATCAACCAACATTAGTTTGTCGGGCGAAACGTCCACACCGTTATACAAGATCCAATAAGGTTTGTATACAGGCACGATTTCAATTTTTCTTACCGTTCCAACCAAGGCCGGTCGAAGAGGATGAAATCTCAGTGTCTCCCAGACATGTTGAACTTCCGCCTCTGCTAGACTCTTTGCCTGGTTTTCCGGAATCTCGTTGGACACGAAGATTGCATCCGACGATACCTCTAATTCCTGAGTTTCCGGGTAATGAACTATTTTTCGAATCTTACTTCTAACTCCGTCGATGATCATCATCTCCACAATGGGACGATCCTTTACCAATAATCCATTCATTGCGCCGGTTACTACCACTACCCAATACGGATAATATAACAGACTGAAGTTTAACTTAGCTTTTACCTTTTGAAGCACTTTGTACTGCTTCAAAATACCCTGTGGATCAAAATTGATACCTGTGCTCATGCATCTCATGTCGTTATTTCCCCGAATACAAAGTTTATTCTTTGATCCCGATTCCCGAAATCTTGTACTCATCCCACAGCCTATCAACATCATCGGGGTTTGAGTTCTTGGTCATTAAGCTTATAATGATGAAAACGATTGGCGCAACGAACATGCCAATTGTCAATCCACTAATCCCTCCGGTGATTGTTTTAGGTATCATCTGCCAAACGGGTATAAAAATCATTGTAATGATCATCTGCAACATTGCAGCTTTTCCGGTTGCTCTCTTCCATAATACGATCCCGAACATCGGCATGATAAAGGTAAATACCGTAAACCCAAAGGCGAAAAGGGTAATCCAGAAAATTATGGATGGCGGGTCAATGGCCAGCAATAAGCATACTATCACGATTATTCCTGCACATGTCCTATCCCAGGCAACTTTGTTTTTATAATATACTTTCGGCGCTAAAATATTGATGATATCCTGAGAAAGCGAAGAGGATGCAACGACAATCAATCCACTGACAGTAGACATGATTGCAGAAAGAATCGCAGCCATAATTAGGCCGGCCATAGTCGGTCCGAGTACCGTTTGTGCTAAGGTTGGCATAAGAGCATCCGGGTTGGAAACGCTAGCTGGATCAAGAATCAATCTACCCATCATCCCGGAAGGTAATAAGCACCAGATTAAAGTTGTGGAGAACAATGTCGAAATCACCATTGCACTTTTAGCAACTCTTCTGTCTTTCATAGTAAAAATCGCCACTGCCTGTTGAGGCTGAGCAATGCCAACGATGCTTCCAATTACTAAAAAGGTGATAATCATGACCACAGGCATTGCTCCTCCGCCGTCAATCAACAACATCTTTGGATTCACTTCTGCCAGTGCCTCATTCATTTTAGGCAGGAAATCCAAAGTAAAGCTACCGAAAGCCGCAGTAGTTGTTGCAACCAGAAGCACGATTACTCCGACAACCATGATAAGCCCTTGAATCAAATCTGTCCATACAGTAGCTAAGTATCCTCCTACTATACTGTAAAAGCCTACTACTGCAACACCGATAAACAATCCTGTGAGATAATTGGTATGTAGGATACTGCTGAAAATTTCACCTGAAGCCTTAAACTGCGAAATGATACTACCACCCAAGCCAACAAGGATAGCAATAGATGCAAGCATTCTGACAGTTCGGTTCCCATATCTTTTTTCTAACAACTGAGGTACGGTTACCACGTCATAATGGTCGAAAGCTATTTTTAGTCTTTGCCCAAATACCCTAAAAGATAAAAAGTTTGCGATGGGAGTAGTCATTCCCTGTAAAAAAGCTACATATCCTGCCCCGTACGCCATACCGGGTGTCCCGACTAATTTGGTACCACTTTCTAGCGTTGCTGCGAATTTAAAAGCTGTAAACCAAGGCCCAAATCCTTTTCCTCCTAAATAATAACCCTCTGAGGATTTAATACGCTTTGAAGCAAGCAAACCAATACATATTATAGCAATAAAATACACGACAATTATGGCAAGAACCATGACTGCACCCCCCTCTCTACTTGCTATTGATCTTTTTCCTGTCTTTCAAGAACCACCAAATACCGTACCCAACAACGAAAATTACTTGAGCCCACTGAAATACAACGTAAAACAGAAAGCTGCTCAATGGCATATTCAGATACATTTCATGACCTCCTTTCGCATTTTTTTTAACCGCCGGATACAAATGGATTTATTTTTATATCCAAATCTTCAGCGATGCGATACCTACTTATTTTCTCCGGTAAAATCAGTGTTCCATTTATAATTAGTAAATGATACGGGAAAAGCCTTTTCATTTCCCTGTTATAGACTCCTTCTCTGAAGTACTCATACTTCTCAGCCAAAGTATCCAACAGGTCCTCCAAAAGGTCTCCCTCCGTTACTTCTCCTTGCCAATGAAATGCTTTGTCGACAAAAAGGTTGCTTTTTGCATTTAGTGTGATTTTATGGAATTTTTCCATTTTTAGCTCTCATACTCCACTACTTTGACTAAAAATCAAACTGCTGTATACCTAATTCAGCCATTCTATTAAGGGCTGGTTTTCCGGTTTTGGGATCCCAAGAAAACCCTTCAAATAGTTTTTCTCTCATCTTGTACCAATCAATTTTATCAGTTGAGCCTTTCAGAGCACCTTCAAACATGGGGGGCTCCTGCAATCTTGCAGGAAACTTCACCTTATCGGGAGTCAAACCTTCACGCAAGCTGAATACTTGTCTTAATGTCTGAGCTCTCTCCCCTGAATCAAGAACCTCCTGCGCCGTAAAGTCGTCCCATCCCATAGTCGCCTGTATTAGATCAACGATGGGAAGATGAGAGGTTGCACCTAAGACATACGCGCAGAAGCCACAAGATGAAAAGGCTGAATAGTACTTTGAGCCCTTTGCATATAATTGACCAAGCTTCTTATAATTGCTGTTCTCTACGCGTTCACCTTCAAACTCTTTATAGGGGCCCAATGCTTTTCCAAGTTGCAATACCTGGCCTCCGCTGCATCTTTCATGCCTGGCAGGTGTGGGATCCGATATGTAAGTTACACCCCGGCTGGGGGCCTCATATCTGAAGTCATGGAAGGCCGGTTCTTGTCCGCCGATATGGATTGCGTACTCCTCACTACCTTTTCCGATCTTTTCAGCAGCGATTTTTACACCATCTGCTAAAATCTTACCAATACCTTCCTCTCGATTGCATATCTTTTCAGTAAGCTGAATCATGGATTCTGCATTACCCCACCCCAGTTCGAGACCACCCGTATCTTCTTTTGTCAAAATGCCGTTTTCAAAACACTCGATAGCATAGGAAACGCTATGCCCCACGGAAATAGTATCCAATCCTGCTCGATCGCATATCTCCTGTGCCCTGATACATGCCTCGATGTCATCACACATGACATGAGGAGCAAATGCCTGGATGGTCTCATACTCCGGTTTACGAGTCTCGATGCTCTTAAAGGGCCCATCTTCAACATCGACCATACCACCACATGCAATAGGACAATAGAGACAGCCTAGCCTCTGTTTTTGATATTTCGTTACATTTTCTCCATCTATTTTCTTATGTTGAGGATAACTCTCTTCTCCTGCCAGGCTCCAGTTTTTGACCGGTCCGATTCCCGCTTTAATGCCTATGCTCATAAATCCACAGGAACCGTGCTTTCTCATTACATCGATTACGAAATAGTCGGTATTCATTATAAACTTTCTAAACGATTTGTTGAGTTCCTTAACCCGATCCGGATCAGCAGCTTCAATTTTTTTGCTACCTCTGGCCACTATGCACTTCAGGTTTTTTGATCCCATTACTGCACCCACACCAGACCTTGCAGCCGCACGGTCATCAAAAAGAATTGCTGAAATTAATGATTTGTTTTCTCCTCCGATGCCGATGGAAGCAACTTTTATTTTCGAATCATTATACTCTTGAACTAATGTTTCTTTTGTTTCAACGGTGTCCTTTCCCATCAGATGGCTCGCATCCTTGATTTGGATTGAGTCGTTCGTTACAGATATATACACAGGCTTTTCTGCTACGCCGTGAATGTAGAGGGCGTCAAACCCGCATCTCTTCAACTCGGGCCCGAATGCGCCTCCTGCATTGGAATCTCCAAAGCCTCCCGTCAGAGGAGATTTGGTCATTACCATTACCCTCGAACTGGATGGGGCTCTTGATTCCGTTAAAAGACCTGTAGCAATGCACAGCCCATTTTCCGGTCCTAACGGATTCGCGTAGCGCGGGACTTTTTCGTTGATCAACCACGCGCCAACTCCTTCTCCCCCAAGCGTCTTTCGGTAGAAATCCTCAGATCTTTCTTCTATTGTGATTGTCGAGTCAGTCAAATTGATAAATGCTATTTTGCCTGCATAACCATAAATCATGGCTTCTCCTTTCGCGCTTTAATCTCTTTAATTGCCGATCCTTCTATGCTATAGGATGGGGGCCATTTCTCCCAAGAATACCGTTCTATACTTAATGTAGGGGTATTTTACGACCTTGAAGCCGGTTAATTTGTCTCTATTTCTGTATATTTCTCCAGCTACAGCGGCCGTGTAATCAAGATGCCTGTGTGAATAGACTCTCCTTGGTATTGCAAGCCTTACAAGATCTACTTCCGGTAACTGCAATATCTCTCCGGTTACTTCATCTCTTGTACTGAATGCAAGGCTCCCCAGTTCGCAGGCTCTTATGCCTCCCTCGATATAGAGAGCTGTTGTAATAGCAAGTCCCGGATACTCATAGGGTGTAATATGGGGGGCAAACCTTTGAGAATCAATCCAGACTCCATGTCCACCAATTGGTGTATTGACAGGAACTCCCTCTTTTATCAACTGATCTCCTAAATATTTGGAGTGGTTTATTCTGTATCTCAGGTAGTCCTCGTCACTGCCTTCAATGTAACCAACCGCCAGAGCCTCCATGTCTCTTCCGGACATGCCTCCGTATGTAGCATAACCTTCCCACATCAGGCATATAGATTGCATTTCTTCGTAAAGCACATCATCATTGACACCCACGAAGCCACCGATATTTACCATTCCATCTTTTTTTGAGCTAACGACACATGCATCAGTGTAGCTGCATGCTTCAAGAATAATCTCTCTGATAGACTTGTTCTCATAACCTTTTTCCCTAGTCTTGATGAAATAGGCATTTTCACATATCCTAGCAGAATCCATAACTACTTTTAGATTATACTTATCCGCCACCTCTTTAATTTCTCTGAGGTTCTGCATGGAAACCGGCTGTCCTCCCGCATTGTTGCATGTAAGGGTAATCTCGATGAATGCCACACTTTCTGCACCCTCTGTTTTAATAAGACCGATTAATTTATCGATATCCATATTCCCTTTAAAAGGATGGTCGCTTTGCGGATTTTTCCCTTCTTCTATAATAAAGTTCTTTAAGATACCGCCGGAGTTTTTTACTCTATCCGGAGAAAAATGCATATTGTTGGGGACGAACTGCCCCGGTTTGATCATTGTTTGAAAAACTATTTTCTCTGCTCCACGTCCCTGATGGGCAGGAAGAATATGCTTGTATCCAAAAATATCTTTTAATGTTTTCTCCAATGTAAACCAGCTTCTGGCACTTCCATAGGATTCATCACCTGTCATCAAAGCGCCCCATTGCTTATCACTCATTGCTGTTGTTCCGCTGTCTGTCAGGTAGTCAATAAATACATCTTCCGCAGGAATTTTAAACGAGTTGTAGCCCGCTTTTTTAATGATTTTTTCTCTTTCTTCTCTCGTCGTCATGCGCAAAGGTGTAACCGAATGAATTTTAAACGGTTCCGGTTGGATCTGCTCCATAAACTTCTCATAATTGCTCATCTTGTATCCTCCTACTCATCTCATGTGGTAATAAGGTATTATTATAATAATAAATTATTATCGCTTTGGGGTAAAATTTTTTCTCTTTATAAACTATTCAAATACCGATATATGGTTGCATCAGAAGTGTTTAATTTTGTAGCTACTATTGGGACAATTCCTTTGAGTTGAAAAACTCCTTTATCTTGTAGCTTAGAAGTAATGCTGATCTTTTCATCTGCAGTCATTCTCTCCACTTCTACATCAAATTCAGCGATGGTTGCATCTACCATGGAAATTGCAACATCTCGAAAGGATGTCTCCGATGAGAGCAGTATTGCATCCTTTTTCTTCGTGTTTTTCGTTGAGGGTTTTGCTGACGATCCAATTAAACTATCAATAAAGCTCCTGATATCAATCAACTGCTCTTTGTTCAAATTTACACACAATAGTCCTATAATTTCACCATCATTGTTTTTAAGCAATAAATCAGTGGATTTTAAATTTTCTCTGAACATGGTTCTGTCTTTAAACTTAATGAAGTCATCATAAGTCTTTACTTGTTCTTTTAACATTCTCAATGTAAAGTCAGACAGAGAATCTCCTACTTTACGACCGGTAATATGGCCATTTCTAATAGCAATGATTGTGCTGCCGGATTTGGATAAATCGTGCAACACAAATTCAACATTCTGTCCGAATGTATCCGCCAGAAAATCAATCATGGGTATAAAGTCTGTAAGTCTTCCATTCCATTGCATAGTAATTATTCCTGTGTGGTTAATTAGCAATTATTATCATAGTGATAATAATTTATTAGCACCATCATAATTTAGTTAATGCTAATTGTCAATGACTTCTCGCCTTATTTTCTATAGTTTTCATGATCCTTTGTCAGCTTTTCCTGCCATGGGGACAGACCCTTTGGCAGGTTTTCTCGCCAATACGATGCGAGTCATGCCTCCAGCTGAAAAGAAAGACTCCATGGAATAACTCAGTCATGGAGCCTCTCTTTTGGCATATATCTAGGAGAAGAAATATAGCATATTTATGCAGTGATTCCAATGTTCCACGGTGTATATTCATCTTCACCGATGCCCAGGATTTCGCTCTTTGTTTTCTCGCCGGATGCTGCTTTTATTATGCTTTCGAAAATTATCTCTCCCATTTCATAGATTGTCAGGTCTCCATCTATTATCTGTCCACAATTGATATCCATATCCGCTATCATATGATTATACATCGGAGTATTGCTGGCCAGCTTGATAGTTGGAACAGGCACAGACCCGAAACAAGATCCCCTTCCGGTTGTAAAAGCAATCAAGTTTGCCCCTGAAGCGATTTGCCCTGTGACCGAAACCGGATCATAACCGGGAGAGTCCATGAAAACGAATCCTCTACAATCAATGGGTTCCGCATATTTATAAACCTCTGTCAGCGGTGATGTTCCCCCCTTTTGTATACTCCCTAAGGCCTTTTCCAATATATTCGTGATTCCACCATTATTATTTCCGGGGCTGACCTTCCCGTTTATTTGGCAATCCCTACCCTCGGCATGTGCGAGCCACCAATCGATTCTATCGATCAGTTTCTGTGCAACCTCAGGAGAAATTGCGCGTTGTGTCAAAAGGTGTTCGCCGCCAAATGTTTCGGTGGTTTCAGATAATATGGTAGTACCTCCGTTTTGAACAATCCGATCTGCAGCGTTACCAAGCGCCGGGTTAGCAGAGAGTCCAGAAAA
>CAYOYO010000009.1:8680-28298 GCA_964408195.1 uncultured Oscillospiraceae bacterium
CACTGTTTCTCTCTTCACATCGTTGGCATAGGGCAGCATTTCATAGACTTGACGGATTCCTTTCTCAATGGACGCTCTGGTGCCCCCCTCTTCCTGCATTACCACCCTGCACAAAGCATTTCCTTCTTGTAAATTCTGCGATTCGAAGAACCGATCGATGTTGTTTCGTTCACAGCCAAGGGACACCACTAATGAAGCCGCCATATTTGGATTCCGGATATATCCGGCCATGGTTCTTCTAAGCAGATTCATGGGCTCTCCGGTCATTTCCATGCCGCATCCCATTTCGTGAATAAGGGGTATTACCCCGTCCACATTGGGGTAATCCTGTAGAATTTCCCGATTAAAATGGTCTGCAATCTGTCGAACAACAGTGGCAGCGCAGTTGCCTGCAGCAAGGATTCCTATGTAATTCCGGGTTCCCACCTTCCCGTTGGGACGAACATACCCTTGGAAGGAGGCCCTTATTTCCTCAGGCAATAGGTCGGTGCTTCTGTATTCACTGCAAAAGGCATAATTTCTATTGACTCGATTCAGCCCCATGTTATGGTTGTGTATCCTATCACCGGCAAGAATATCCTGTATAGCAATGCCAATAATATTTCCATATTTAATAATTTCATCGCCTTTTCTAATCGGCTTTACAGCGATTTTATGTCCGGCAGGGATGTCTGCAAGAGTCGTAACATCTTCTTCCTTTATGTATGTAGCACTCTGAAGTTCCCTTCTGCATACGACAACGTTATCCATAGGATGAAGCCGAATTGTCGCATTTTTCTCCTTTTCTTTCATAGATCCACCCTCCTCTTTTCAGCATGAACAGCTAAAAGAGATTGTTATTCTCATCAAACGGCACAGGATGCAGCACTTCATCGAATTCAATGTCCTTTCGCATTTTGGCTTCCTCCGCCAATTTCTCCGAGATTATAATGCGGCTCAAGTCTAAAGTGCTCCGAATCCTAACCATCCTGAGCTTTTTAGGGTCTGTCTGCTTTGAGAGCTTAATGGCTGCCCGGATTGCCTGTTTATCGTTCTCATAAAACATAGGGATTTTCGATGATTCCGATACTCCGCTGGTAAGTCCGTTCATATACATAGCCGTATAATCCATTTTGTTGACCACACGCTTGGTTGTCACATCAGCCATACCGATTCCGTTGCCGTTTCCGTTGGTTTCCGGCGAAAGGTCCAAAATCGCTATGACTTTTGCGATAGGGTCACTCTCTATGGAGGGGTTTATAAATTTCCCCGTGATGTTCGGATCCATGCCCGCTCCGCTGAAATTTTTCCCAATCTGATCAATTACAAGAACATCCAGATTCCTGAATTTTATGCAAGGCATATTTTTTTTCGATTCAGACAGTAGTTTAGGTTCTTCCTCCTCAATCTCTTCCCTTCGAAGGACCCTTATACCGCAGGTTTCCTCATGAGCGTTTTCCAGTATGGCAATGCCCATTATTACTTTGGTATGTTTAAGAAGATATTTACCCGCTTCTTCTACATAGCGTCCTAGTTGATCGAGCCCCTTAGCGTGGTATACATCGGCACCTGCCTGTTTTCCAAGACCTACCGAGAGTATTTTCATTAAGCCGCTTTCATAACGGGCGCGAAACCCGGTATGTAATTTGATGCGATTTATTAAAATGATTCCATCTGCCTGATATGCAATCTTATCAAAATAGACGGGTGCACCATCGCTGAGCTCTCCGATTTTAACGACCTCCATAGAGCTCCTTATGGGCATATCTACTTGCTCTTCCGTGATTCCATATTCCGCAAGCAGTTCAATCTGTCCCTGATCTGTAGCTCCCCCATGGCTGCCCATGGCGGGAACTACAAAGGGATAAGCACCGCTTTGCCTTACCAGCTCTCCGGCAGCTTTCGTCAGTGCAGCAATGTTGGATATTCCTCTGCTTCCTCCGGTGATAGCGATGCGCATACCGGGTTTTATTTGCTTTTCGATCCCGGATTTTCTGAACCCATCCATCAATTCAGCAATAGAATCCTCTATCTTGTTTTGATCAAATACCTGTGTCACTTCCGCCATTTTTGGAATCGGAACCGTTTCCAAAAGCAATAAGACCGGATTCTGCATTTTTGTGCCTCTCTGCTTTATCGATTGCTTCGTTATTTTTTAAGGATATCCAATACTTCCCGATAGCTTGAATCAGGGATTGCGATACCGTCTTGACGTGTCTGTACCTCTTTTTTTACCTCAAGCTCTCCGGGCATATAGATTTCTGCGCACCCCGGGCTTCTTTTGCTGCCCTTTATCATCCGGACGTAATCCCGTACCCGATCTTTAAACCGGTCGGCAGGCATAATTTTGTTCACATCGAAAACCATAATAAAATCGCCTACATCGGGCTTCTGCTCGTAGTCATCCAGCGGATGAGGCATATTTTTACCATAATTGGCTCCTGCCAGTATCCCCGTAAACATCTCAACAATCACCCCGATCCCGTAGCCTTTGATCCCGCCTACCGGCAGTAGCACACCATCCATAGCCGCCTGCGCATCTGTAGTGGGATTTCCGTCCGTATCCAAGGCCCAGCCTTCCGGAATAGGCTCTCCTTTTAAAAGTGCGTTCTTTATCTTCCCTCTGGCAGGTGAAATGGCCATATCCATAATGATAGGAAAGTCAAAGGAAGGGATGCCCCAGCAGATGGGGTTTGTTCCGATTGCAGGTTCGGCGCCGCCGATGGCGGCTACAAAAGGTGGCGTGTTGCACATGATATTTGAGATCATATCATTCTCTGCTGCCTTGAGTGCATAGTAACTCAAAATCCCCATATGATTTGTATTATGAATGGACACGGCACAACAGCCATATTCTTTTGCTCTGTCCATGGCAATTTCCAGAGCTTTATTTGCCACCACCTGTCCCAGTCCGTTGTTTCCGTCTATATGCAGAAAAGCAGGACTGTCGTTTTCAATCTTTATGTTCGGTCGGTTGTTGATCAGACCCATTTCAATTCTTTTTCGATAAGTGCTCAACCTGACAGTGCCATGAGAAGCCACGCCGCGCAGGTCAGCGGTGATGGCTGCGTCCACGATGACCTTCGCGTCCTCAGCCGGCACATCCACAGAGGTAAATAGTTGTTCGCAACTTACTCGCCAATCTTCTATATTTATTTTCATAAACTTACCCGGATATAAACCTTTCTATTTATTTACTCGTCTTTACACCAATAGTGAACAATACAATCAAGGCAATGATTACTGCTAAGCCAAAAGGTCTTGCAATCAACTCCAGAGGTTCTGTTGAATATTGCATTAAAGCCCGTCTCAGGCATGTATCCGCTGTTTTCCCTACCAATAAGCCAAGGACCATTGGTGCAATGGGATAATTGTAGAGTTTCATCAGCATTCCTATGAGTCCGAAAAACACCAGCATTACCAGACTGAACAAAGTGTATGTAGATCCGTAAGCTCCCAAGGCACAGAATACAGCTACGATAGGCATCAGATAGGTATTGGGAATCGTCAGAAAACGAATGACAAATCTGGTCAGAACATAGCCCACGCCTAACATCATGATCGCTGCCATCAGGAACAATACACAAATCTCACAAAGAATGCCCGGTGATTCGATAAGCAAAGTGGGCCCGGGCCTGTAATTCATCATGAACATAGCAGCGATGAAAATAGCAGCTGTTGCGCTCCCGGGGACACCCAGTGCCAACGCCGGTATCAATGCACCCAGAGAAGAAGCATTGTCCGCTGTCTCTGCAGCGATAATGCCTTCCGGATTGCCTTTTCCGAAGCTTTCTTTATTTTTTGAACCCCGTTTTGCAAGGTCATAAGAAAACCAGCATGCGGCAGATTCCCCTACACCGGGAATGAATCCCACCCAAAGACCGGCCAGCGTAGACCGCAGGATGTTGATTTTATTCTTAACCAGAATATCGAGCCTGACCTTGGGAAATCCCTGCTCACTGGCTACCTCTTCAACCTCTTCCTTCTTGATTAAAATATAGAACACCTCTCCAAGGCCGAACAGGCCGATCATGGCCACAACCATATCAAAACCGGAGAGCAGGCTTGTTAAACCAAAATTGAATCGGATTACCGATTGGACTCCGTCTGCGCCTACCAGGGCAAAAAACACTCCCACAGCCGCAGCGATCCATCCCTTAATCGGTACGTCACCCGATAAGGATCCGCAAATCATCAAACCGAAGAGACAAAAGAGAAAGACTTCCCAATCTCCGAACTTGAGAGCGATTCCTGTAATAAAGGGCTGTATAATGAAAATAAAAACTGTGGCAAGAATGCCTCCAATAATAGAAGACATGTATGTGAGCCCTGCTGCATCCCGACCTTTCCCCTGTTGTGTGAGGGGATATCCGTCAAGGCATGTTGCGGCAGCAGCAGCGGTTCCGGGTATATTTGCCAGGCATGCGGTGATTCCTCCGGAACACAGAGACGCCATGAGAATGCCAATCAACAGAGCCAAACCCTCTTCCGGGGGTATCCTGAAAACAATACCCAGTGACAATGCCATACCCATGGTAGGACCAAGGCCGGGAATAACGCCTATGATATAACCTGCTATCACTCCGAGAAACATCATCAGCATTACCATCGGAGAGGTTAAAAAATCTGCTATAACGCTGGGCAAATACGCCCATTCATTGAATAATCCAGCCATGTACTTTCCCTCCCAATCAAACTTAAGGCAAACGCAAACTCAGCATCATCGGCATGAGTATCATCGAAACAAGGTAAAACAGTAAGATTGCCCCTGCTATTTTCAAAGGTCTGCTTTTCCTCCTATTCAGGTATATCAGCAGCGTTATAAGATATATGGCAGTGGGAATTTTGAAACCAAAATAAATAATAGCTACAAGATAAAGCAGATTGATACCAAGTACTATAGCAGCATGCAGCTTATCGTTGATTCCTACTGTGGTCGGTTTCGTCTTTCCAATATACATCTCAATGGTAAATTTCAATCCAAATAGAACCATCAAGATACCTGTAACAAGGGGAACGGTCTTGGCCTGTGCCAGAACATTGAGCCATCCGTCCAGCACGACAGGATTCTTTGGCACCAACAACGCAAGAACGGTAAAAAAAATACCGATACCGATAATCACAATGCCTTCCGCATGTATTTTCCTCTTGGTAACGTCCATTACGGCAACTCCTTTCATAAGGGCGAAGCAGGACAGGAATTCACGCCTGCCCTGCTCGCTTGCGATAAATTACTCTTCCGGCCAAGGAGCGGCATTTGCTGCCCTGTCATGAGGAGGATAAGAAAAGTCTTCCGGTCTTGGTATATCAAAGTCTGCGGGGGATACTCCCTCTGCAGCCAATCCGATATCATAGAGGCCCCAAGTATAGATGGATTCGAGCCTTGCACACAGTTCGTCATCCTCTTGTCCGGTAAGTTTGACAGGAGTCAGATACATGGTCTCGCAATAGGTCTTCCATTCCTCTGTATCTACGGCATAAGCGTAGGCATCCTGCAATTTTGCTACGATTTCCGGCGGGGTATCTCTTTTAACCTGCATTCCCCAATAGAGTAAGCCTTCCAGCTCCGAAAGTTCCGGATGATTCACCAGCATGGATTCCGCAACATATTCCCCTTTGACAGATGGTACTGTAAGAGGTTCCGAATCGCAGACACCTAAGATCTTCAATTCTCCGCTGACTGCAAGGTCCATAATATCGGAAACGCCGCACCAGGAGAACTCAACTTCACCTGCTATGACTTTAATGGCCGCATCTCTGCCTCCGTCATAGGGAACAGATACGGCTTTTAGACCCATCAGGTCCACCATCATCTGGCCTGTCAACTGGTTGATGGAACCCAATCCTGCATTTCCCCACTTAATGTTCGGATCAGCCGCGATTGCTTCAAACAAATCATCGGCTGTGTTGTATTTGGAATCGCCCTTTACAAACAACACATAAGGTGCGGTTCCCGCGTGGAAGCCATAGAAGTCTTCCCAGCCTATGTCTGCGTAGTCCAGAACTCTCCAACCAGATACACTGTGAGCTACGCCGCCAAATAAGGTATAGCCGTCCGAAGGTGCGTTAAATACTTGCTGACCCGCAATGGATCCCGATCCACCGGGAACATTTATGCAGTTAATGTCCTGTCCTAAGTACTCAGACATGGCTTTTGCCAGAGTACGGTTCGCTGTATCTGAGCTTCCGCCCGCGGTATAACAAATAACTAACGTAAGGGGTTTCTCCGGCCATGCGATTTCTTCGACCTGCCCGGGATCTTCCTGGGCTTGCGGTTCCCCGCCGCATCCGGCAAAACATGAAAGAACAAAGACACCAACCAACAACAATATCAATATCTTTTTCATTGTCTCTCCTCCAACAATTTATGTTTCGGACCTCTCCGAAAACTGTGAGCAATAGTTAAGATTAGGATTGTCATCAGACTAAATGATTTTCAGAGCTTTCATTATTTCTTTCAGTTCATCGGTCTCTTTTTCTGTAATTCCGGTAAGAGGAGTACGCATCTTTCCCCCATTGAGGCCCATAAGATTCATAGCAGCCTTAATGATTCCAAAACGCAGATTACCTTCACCGTAAATAGACCCGCCCGGCTTTGTGAGAATTCCCGTATCTGTTCTGGCTGCGCTGCATCTTCCCACAAAGGAGTAGTAGGGTTCCATGCCGGCAAGCAAGGATCTCATTGTATCAAAGTCATAGTTTTTCGAAGCGTTGTACATTGCCATGGGAAATTCGGGATAGAAATTCCCGAATGGAGTTGCCATACCGTCGGCACCCCAGGGGAACTGATAGGCATACCATTCCTCTCCAAATCCGCTATGAAGTGCGACGCCTGTGCCTTTTAATGTTTTCGCCATCGCATTGAAGAGCATCAGATGAGGTGTATTTTCTTTTACGCCTGCGATTTTACCGTCTCCCCCAAAATCCTGGATCATTTTTGACATCAGCTTCGGCTTGATCCACGATCCGGAAAAAGCAGGATTGTTATAAATGACCATACCGATATCGATGGATTCTGCAAGTTGCTTATAATGGGCATACATGCCTTCTTCCATTGGAACAAAGTAATAGGGTAAAATTACCTGCACCCCGTCAGCACCGACTTCCTGGGCATATTTACTGATGTTAATCGTTGAATATGTGCTGGCTCTTCCTGTTCCGGCGATCACTGTAGCCTTCCCGCCAACTTCTTCAACACATGTTTTGATGACTTGCTTCTGCTCCTCCTCGGATAGATGCGGGAACTCGCCGTTGCTTCCGGCAGGTGTGATTGTGCAGGTATCAAAACCCTTGATTTTCTCAAGTAGAAATCTGACATTTTCCCGCAATCCGGCATAATCGATCTCTTCGTTTTCGTTAAAAGGTGTAACGACCATGAAGCTTACTCCACCGGTTTTAAGCTTCTTCTGCAATTCAATAGGTTTCATCATTCAGGGCTACCATCCTTCCTTGGGTGCTTGAATCTTTTCGTTTCGGTATTGCCCCTTTATGAGTTTGCATTTTCTCACAAAAAATATATAATATTATAAGGGGCATTCAAATACTGGTTGCGTTCTTTGGGAGAACTTCTATATTAAAGTAACGTTGTTGCTTTTTTGACCTTTGTTTGAAGCCCCCTTTCTTTTTACATTACAACGTTACATTTAGTATCTTAATTGTCGGCACTAGAGGTAACTTAATCGATAAACGTTCATTGCGTCGTTGCAGACACTTCTTATATGATTCCTCACATCTTTTTCTGCTTTCTCATAATCTTTGTTTACGATAGCATCAATGATACTAAGATGCTGATCATAGGTGATTCTGCACCGTTCCGGAGCCATTCGGGAAATAAGCATAATCCGGTTCAGCTGCTGTGTCATATTATCTACGATTTTAATCATGCGTTTATTTTCAGTGCAGTTCATCATTTCTTTATGAATTTCCCGGCCATATTGAAAGCTGAGTTCCATCTGCTTCTTATCGTCCAAATCCGTAAGGCTTTCAAGTTTTTCTTTTATCTCTGACAGTTTTTGTTTGTCTGCTTTATCGCAAGCGATTCGTGCTGCTATTCCTTCCAGACCTTCTCTTATTTGAGAAATCCAGATAATATCATCTAAGTGCAGGCTAGTTACAACAGGCCCTTTATTTGGGAATATTTTTACAAACCCGTCTGCTTCAAGCATGAGAATGGCTTCTCTTACCGGAGTTCTGCTGATTCCCAGAAGTTTAGCCAGATTATCTTCAGAAATACTGCTTCGAGGAGATATTTCCCCTGATAAAATTTTTTCTCGAATGCTTGAGTAAGCGATATCTTTCATCTTCAATTTGTTATCCGGAATCATACTAATCTCCTTGATAATAAGGGGAATTTGCAAATGTATTTTTAATGTATTTGTATTGTATAATGTTCAGACTATTTTGTAAAGTGTTATATTATTAACAAATGGGCGTTTGTATTTATTGCGTAAATGGGGACAGACCCTCCACGGCGCTGCGAATGAAAAAACCTGCCAAAGGGTCTGTCCCCCTGGCAGGTCTGTCCCCTTGGCTGATGGATCAAATTAAATGTTACTCGTTCATGTAAACCCGGTCTACATAGTTGCTTGTTGCCGCTTTCAAGAGGCATCCGTAGCCTAATGTAAACTGGATTACATCGTCGACTTTGTATTCTCTTTTGGAGCGGGTCACATCCAGGATCAGGTGGTCGGAGCTTGCTCCCAAAATATCAATATCCGGATCCGCGGGAGTCATGCTTCCCGTGTCTGCATCCTGTTTTCCTATGGCCAGGATAGCCCGCTTGATGCTGCCTCTGTCCTCGTAGGCGGGCCGCATGCCAAAGGCATCCATGCCAACCTCGCCGATGGGCACGGATGGTTTCGTCTTAAGCTCTATGATCTGAGCCTCTAACACCACCGCATCCCCATTAGTTCCGGCAATCCTCTCCCCGTAGGCTGTCTCATTTCCCAGAATGAAAGCCTCTCCCAGCCTGAGGTTGTTGATGCCCTTCGGCAGCTGGCCCTTTTCAATCAGGTAGAGGGAGCTGGAGTTTCCTCCACTAACCATTGGCAATTTTAGGTTGTACTTTCCTCTGATTTCCTCAGCAATTCGGACCAATATGGATAAGTTGTCATGCTTCGGTATAATTGCGCCATAGCAAGTCAGGTTCACACCAAAGCCGAAAAGTCGGATATTAGAAAGCTTCAGAATCTCCTCTACCATCCCATCAATCTCTTCCCGGTTTTGATAGAAAACCCCTTCCCGCAGGTCTCCAAGATCGACCATCAGAACGATTCTGTGTGTTTTCCCTTGTTTTGCCGCCTCCTGGTTAAGGCGCCGGATCGTGGAAAGTTCGGAATTGAAACTGATGTCCGCATACCGCACCACCTGTTCTGCTTCCTCATGCTGGGGAAGCCGAAGCAGAACCTTTTCTTTTTCAAGGTCTTGGTAACTTTTCAGATTCTGTACTCTGGAGTCGGCGAAATAGTCCACCAGAGGATGGGCTGCGATGAGTTCCGCCATGCGGTGGTCGGCACAAAAGGATTTCGTTACGATCATGAGGGAACAGTTGCCCTTCTTGACAATACCGCTGACCGTATCCAGATTCTGTCTCACCTTTTTTAAATCAAACACTAGTCTGGGGTACATGCTAAACTACACCATCCTTCCTCTCTCTATCTCACAGGATTTCAACTTTTGTGCAACACGGGGGGGCGGTTCTTTTGTGTTCTCGCGGAGCATATCCCAGAAGCGCGATCAAAACCTGACACGGGGTCAGACCCCGTGGCTGGAAAACCTGACAAAGGGTCTGTCCCCATGGCTGGAAAACCTGACAAAGGGTCTGTCCCCATGGCTCTATGGTTCTTATTTCAGCTTATATTGTAAGCTCTCCTCCAGGAAGTAGACGGCTGCATCTTTATATCGCCTTGAAAGCACCCCCAGAGAAGCCATGATGTAGTGATTGTCGACCAGGATCTTTGCCTCCGTATTGGGGAACAGCAGCAGTCCCGTCTCATTGTGAAGTGCGATGGACTGCATGATGTTTATACGACCAGGCAGTCGGGTCAGCGCTCCGCCAGTTCCTATGATGTATTTGATTTGAGACAGATCCTTACCTTCTGCCAGCGTGGATCTGCCGGAAGGTCCGTATACATAGCGAATCCGGCCTGCATGTCGTTCTGTGGCTTTGATTACCGCCTCTTTTGTCAGCCGTTCCACAAAGCGCACTTCATCTTCCGTATGGGGCACGAATTTATAATCCTCCATGATTTTATCCAGATCAAGTCCAAGCTCTTCCGTCAGCTTTTCACGGCCGATGCTCTCCACCAGATTCCTCATGTTGATGTAGACCCCCAGGTCCCCTTCTACGGTGCGCTTGGCTTTTGGCTCAGGACTGACCAAAATTCTGGAAATCTCTTCAGAGCCCTCTGTTACGGAATGAAGATCCGTAGTGGCTCCTCCCACATCCAACACCACCAGATCCCCAAGAAGTTCGTAAAGAAGCTTCGCGCTTTCCATTACCGCCCCAGGGGTGGGAATAATCGGACCTTTAACCATGTCCCGAATATGCTCCATGCCGGGAGCCCTTATAATGTGGTCTTCAAAGGCACTCTGAATAACCTTCCTCGCAGGCTCCACATTAAGCTCATCAATTTTGGGATAGACATTTTCAACTATATAAAGAGGAGCCTTGGCATCTTCGTAAATGAGGCGCATCTCCTCCTGGTTTTCTATGTTACCCGCATAAACAACAGGGATGGGAAGATCCAATGACCGAATCATCTCTCCGTTGTAAATGGCAGTGTCTCTTTCTCCGTAATCCACTCCTCCTGCAATCATGATCAGGTTGGGGTGAATCTCTTTGATTTTCTCAAGGTCCGTCCGGCGCAGGCGGCCCGCCGTCACCGAGTGGATGATGGCCCCTGCGCCCAGGGCGGCTTCCTTGGCCGCCCTGGCGGTCATGTCGTAGACAAGACCGTGGACGGTCATTTTCAGACCTCCTGCCGCGCTGGATGTGGCCAGCATTTCTCCATATTCAATAGAGGACACACCCTTGTTTTTGCATAGATCGTCGATGGCCTCTGTCAATCCGATTCGTACGTCTCCATCCAACACGGATGTGGGCGCCTGCCCCTGGCCCCAGAATTCGGGCTTGTCCGAATTAATATTATGAAACGCATTTACCAATGTGGTCGTAGAGCCTATCTCCGCAACTAAAACGTCTATTATCATCCTTTTCTCCTAAGTATGCCTTGCCGTTCAAATCGATTCACTCGACCTGCACCAACAACGAAGTTCTTTGTATACCTTCATATACCTTCCCAATTAAAGCAACGGTAGCTTTTAATATCATATTTTCGTTGCTTTCTAAGACAGAGAAATAGTTCTCGAAATGTTATTACCGAGAACTACCCCTCTGCCATATGAAACTTTACTTCTCGCCCCGCATTTCCTTTCTCTTTTCAATGAGGAAGGTTGCCACGTCGATGCCGTGGCTGTTTCTGCCAAAGCCCGCATCGATCCCGGTTTTCAATGCATTTTCAGGAATCACCTGGGTGCCGCCGGCAGCAATCATAATTCTGTCCCGGATGCCCTTTTCCACAGCCAGTTCATGAATCCGCTTCATATTCTTATAGTGGATATCATCATGGCTGATGATGGTGGAAGCCAGAATAGCATCCGCCTTCAGTTCAACCGCTGCATCTACCAGCTTTTCAACGGGCACCGAAGTCCCAAGATAGTGGACCTCAATGCCGAACCGCTCAATGCCGCCATGCTTGATATCGATAATTTCTCGCAGTCCCACAGAGTGTTCATCTTCGCCCACGGTGCCGCAGACTACCTTGAGGGGATATTTCTCCACATCTGCACGAATCTCTTCATCGGAAAGCACATGGGGTTCGGGTGGGATCACCAGCTGATTCAGATCTACATCGAAGGGCAATCTGCCTTTCAGCTCGACGCGGGTGCCTTCCGCTTCCTGCATGGTTTCACGGTTGATGACTTCCGGTTCTTCCAGGTTCATCTTCCTTGCAAATTCAAGGGCCGCAACTTCCGCAACTCTACGGTTGGCCGGTATGAACATATTCACCATGACGGTACCGTCCGCCGCCCATTCCATTTCGGGCCTCAGAAAGTTGGTGTTCCTGTATTTCTTTGTCTCCGCGAGACGGACATTGACGTTATCCACATCATCCAGCTCGTCGATATAGACGATCTTATCGGGATTCTCGAAGGTGCAGCCGCCAATCAGGCCCGCAGGATTATCTACAGCAGCGGAATCGTATTGACTCACATTGTTGTATCCAAAGTGTGCGGTGACCGGTGCAAAATAATCATCGTCCCTCTCATAAACGGAATCGCTTCCTACGCCGCCGTCCGCCTTTCTGGCAATCCCGTCACCATTCCGCTCCGGATAGTAGCCGGAATCCACGAAGAATCCCTCTTCAACCGCTTTGAAATATCCGCCGGTTTCAACGATTTCCTCCATGAAGAGGCAGGCTCTTTCCTTGATCTCCCTCACCTTTTCCGGCAGAGGGCCATCCTCCCTGAGTTTTATCATGTCCATGAGGCCATCCATGCCAATCAGGGTCTGCTTGGCGGTATCGCAAGCTTCCATATTATAAATGTGCCAGGGAACGTTTCTTCCTTCATCCGGAGTGATGGTGGACTGGATGTCCGCTCTGGTAAGCTTGGAAATCAGCATGTTGAGCACGTGGGTAACCGTTGCTTCCCTTGCGGAGGCCTCCATGTACTTGGTGTTCATCTGGGCTCTCATCCGGTATCTGTTGCAGAAATCCCGAAGGGCCACCGCATAAGGCAGGTCCATAAAGACGCAGGGAGCCGGCGGAGCCGTGGGAGGAACGGTGGAGAGGCAAATGTTTGTGGGTTTGATCCCTACCTTTTCCGAGAAGAGGCTGTTAATGGCATGCTGAACGATGAGTTCCGGCATGACTTTCCAGGCTTCTCTGGCGGTAGCATTTGCGTTGTGGGCGCCGTCAATCTGGGCGATATCTGCCCAGGCAAGTACCTTCTTGGATTCACAGGCATCTACAAAGGACCGGACCATGTTAATGTTCCGATACAGTACATTGTACTGGGGATCCTGGTGTGCGCCATTGATGCCTTCCTCCGCAAACATGACGGCAACCTCAGGGCCTGCAACTCCGGATACATAGGAGTGGTAGTTGATGGGTCTTCCCACTTCTTCCTCAATCATGTCCAGTGCTTTTCGCTGGGCTCTCACCTGCTTGCGGGTAATGGGTACTCCGCCCACACCTTGGGGGGTTCCTTCGATGAGACCGTCCATATGGGACTGGCCTGCGGTGCGGATGACCATGATATGGTCGGCGCCGTGCCATGCGGCCATTCTCATTCTGCGGATATCATCCTCAAAGCGCCCGGAAGCAATTTCGGTAGTGATGACGGGCTGGGGCTGAGGATCGATCCAGTTGAAGTACTTGGAAGAAGGTAGGCCAACTCCGTTTCCAACGGGTGTAGTTGCATCCCGATAGGTAAAGGGCCCCATCTTAAGTCCCGGCTCTACCGTTCTCCAGGTCCACCCTCTTCTCTTAGGTCTATATTTGTCAAGGTCCTTCAGGATATATTCCACATCCAGCTTTTCATTCGGAGTCAATTTCATCTCACTCATCTCATGCACCCCCTTACGCCTTAAACAGGGCAGCGGCTTCATCCCAGCCCTTGCCCTGTGCCAACATGGTCCCGGCTTCTTTTATGGGGATATTCTTAGCCTTCGCAAACTTGTAAACCACATGGCCTGCGCCTTTTCCCATCAAGCCTCTGTCTATGCATCCTTCTACAATGGGCTTTGCATCAAGGGATGAAATGCCCATGCGAAGCAACACGGATCTCTCAATGGAAGGGGTGGTATTTTTCTTGCCCAATACAAGCAATGGGTCCACCACCTGCTCGGTCAATTCCCAAAAGCGTTGGTATAGCTCCTGGTCGGTGAGGTTAGCCAGTTGCTTACGCCTTTCCTGAAAATCATCTGCTCTTTTCATCTTGTTTCTTTCCTTCCTTCACAAATAGTACCCGTAATGCCGGGTGCGTCGGCTATAACGACGCTAAGGCTTCTTTTACAAACGTAACGCTGGATTTCGTCTCTTCGGCAAGGAAGGCGATATCCTCCTCCGTTGGTGTTACCTTATAGGTGTTCACTGCCGTTTTGATCAAGGATCTTCTCATGTGATTCAGATCCTGGTCGGTAACTTTAATCATGGATGGGTGGGAAGGCAGAACGATGTTCTTTCCCGGCACCTCATCCTTGGGGTCGCCGAAGTACACTTCAATGCCGTTGCTCCTGGCAAAGGTGAGCTGGGGCTGCACATGTTTGCCGGCGCCCGTGTACTCCGTTTCCTGTACCACGATCATCTTGTCTTCCCGCATTTCCTGGGCTAAAGCAAAGGCGGCGGCCAGAGAGGTGTTCCCCGCAGGACCCTTTTCCAGTCCTTCCAAGCTTGCTAAAGCTTCCGTCATGTAGAATACGTCTCCCTGAGTAATGGTCACGTATCTGTCCATGTAGCGCATGGGTCTGGCGGCGGATCTGGGAACATCGGAGCGATCCGGCCAGCTTGAAAATGGCATGCCAAACCCAGTGTGACCCGTGGTAAAGGATTTTTTGTTGAACTGACTGTCTGCGGCCATGTGAAGTCCTGACAGGTCTACCGATGCGGCTACCACTTCGGTTTTCGCCCCTGCCTTAATCAGACCTCTGGCGGTACCCGTAAGGTTTCCGCCACCCGCATTGGTGCAGACCACCGTATCCGGGTCCTTTCCGAACTTTTCCCTGAACTGCATGGAAAGCTCATAGCCTAACGTCTCAACCCCGGCGATGCCGAAAGGGGTGTAAAGCGATGCATTGAAATAGCCCGTCTCCTCTAAAAGCAGCAGGAACTTGTAAAACAGCTCCGGACCCACAGACAGCTGAACTACTTCAGCACCGAGAGCTTCGCATTTTCTGGCTTTCTCTATGATTTCAGGCTGGCCAACTCCTTTGGAGTCATAGCATTCCTGAACCACGATGCACTTCAGGCCCGCCATAGCAGCCTGAGAAGCTACCGCCGCCCCATAATTGCCGCTGGTGGCAGTGACCACACCTTTAAAGCCCAGCCTCTTCGCATGATAGACGGAATTTGCCGCCCTTCTTGCTTTAAAGCTCCCCGATGGGTTGCAGGCCTCGTCTTTGATGAATATTCTGGCACCGTAGCCGGGAGCTGCGCACTTCCTGGCCAGAGCGGTAATATTCCGAAGCTCGATGATGGGTGTGTTTCCCACATGAACGCTGTGCTGGATCTTCTGCATCTCCTCAAGGGTATAACCTGTCTCCCGCATCATTTTCTCATAGTCGAAGGCGATGGAGCCGCTCTCAAAAGCAGCGTAGTCTATGCCGACAGACTTCTTCATAATCTCGCCTTTGCGGGACATGACGGAATTGTAATCGTTTGCCAATGTCATTTGTCGTCACCTCCAAAGGTTATGTCCCTCACTTGTTCACTGATTACCTGAAGCTCCGGAACGAATCTTCCGTAATCGTGCTTATAGCAGGGCTCTGCCTCCAAAAGGGTGCCGCTCTCTTTTCTGCCTGTTCTGGTGACAACTTCTGCTTCCTCACCCAACTTGGCATCCTTTTCTAAATATCCCTTGACCCACATTTCCAAGGGCACTTTTTTCGTGTCCTCAGGAACCTGCGGCGCTCTCTCCGAGGGCGTCAGGATGTTCCTGTGTATCAGTACCCACGTACCTTTCTTTATCATTTTTACCTCCGGGATCTTTCGATCCTACATTTCATTTTCTTAACACATTCCAAATACGAAACAATCTCTTTTATCGCTATTTAACGATTTTCGCCTCTTCGCAAATTTGATCTCTCATGTCGCCCATGATGGCCCTGGGAACCGGCAAGGTAAGCATGGTGTGAAGTCCGGGTCTTGCATTGATGATCTGGGGAATCATGTTAACGCACATTGCAATGGTACCAATGCCGCCGGGAACCTCAGGGGAATTGACCATGTTTACATTGGGGGTACCTTTTATAATTACATAGTCGCCGGTTTGAACACCCACCTGCTCAGGCTCGATCTGCTGGGGATGATCCATTTCGATTTTCAGTTCTCCGTCAATGTAGCCGTAGCCTTTCATTGCGCAACCGGCAACATCCCCGGCCTTGGCAAAGCCGTAAGCTGATTTCCTGTCCACATCGGTGACGATGGGGTTCATGGATTGGGTGACTTTCTCCACTTTCCAACCGATGGCGTCCGCGATCATGTTGATGGATTCGGGAAATCCCACATGTCCGGACAGCTTCCCTGTCTCAACACCCTTCTTGAACTCCTCTACGGTGATGCCGATGCCCTGTTCTTCCATGACAGCGGGGCCAAAGGGAGACAGGCTGTTGACTCTCCTGGAGATGATATGGTCTACGGACTCGCAGCAACCCGTCATAACCACCACGAGAAGGTCCATGATGAGACCCGGGTTGATACCTGTGCCCAGAACGGATACGCCGTTGGCCTTGGCAATCTCATCCAGCTGCTTCGACAGCTCGGGCTCCTGAGCCATGGGGTAAGCCATTTCTTCCGCACTGGTAATGCAGTTGATTTTCTTTTCCAGTATGAATTTGATGCGGTCAAAGGCAGTCCGGGTAAAGGAATCGGTGCAGAGCAGCACTACGTCGGCACTCTTCTCTTTGATGACATCCTCGGGACTTCCGATGATCACATCCGGCCTGTCCCCTCTTTCCGTCTTGATAAAATCGTACATGCTTTTGCCTACTTTTCCCGATCTGCCGGCAACGCCGACGATGTCCACACCCTTCTTAGCAAGAAGCATATCCGCCATTCCGGATCCCATTGCACCCAGTCCCCAAATAATAACCTTTACATTTTTCATAATGTTTCTCCTCCATTTGTATTAATGATTCGCTTACTATGGTTTTTCGTAAATCTGAGCCGTGAGGTTCATCCATATTACTATGGATTTCTGTAACTCTGAACTTGCAGCTCTGCCACTTATTCGTATTTAGCAATTATTGTGCCACCTTTGGGAACCATAGTTGTCGGATCTTTTTAAGCAATTATCCACATTCTTTGTTTATTTATCCTAAAAACCAACAAGTTGCTGAATATTTCAGAATTTTTATTCATGGCGGTGCTTGAGAAAATAAATAATAGCGCAAATATGTTTGCTCCTCATGCAAACATATTTGCGCTAAAACTCATCTTTTCCTGTTTATCGGTTCTATTTTTTTCGCAGTTTGTGCTGCAATGTCTGACGCCTCAGGCCAAGCTGTCGCGCAGCATGGCTGATGTTATTTCCGTTTGAAAGCATTGCCTGCCGGATCAGTTGGTTTTCTATGAGCTGCATATAGCCAGGTAGCCCCAGTTCCACAGCCTTTCCATACTCCAGGGAGCTAGTACCTTGACCTTTTTCGATACGGAGATGCTCCTCGGTGAGTACATGTTCATCATCTGCCATGGAAACAGCAGCCATGATGATGTTCTCCAGTTCTCTCACATTTCCGGGATAGTCGTAGTCAAGAAGTTTCTTCTTTGCCTCTTCCGATATCATCCACAGTTCCTTTCCAAACCGCTTGTTGTGCTTATCCATGAACTTCTCCGCCAGCAAAAGAATGTCATCTCTCCGGTCCCTCAAGGGGGGAACATTGATATTGATAATTGCCAGACGGTAATAAAGGTCCTTTCGTAGCTGCCCTTTCTTTATTAGCTTTTCTGCCGGTTCATTGATGGTGGCAATAATCCGGACGTTGAGCGGAATATCGCCGGTGCCGCCGACTCTGCGCAGATAATCCTCCTGAAGTACCCGGAGCAGCTTTCCCTGGAGCTCATAGGGCATAGCACTGATCTCATCGAGTAGCAGGGTTCCCCCATCCGCTTGTTCAAAGAGCCCCGCTCTGTCCAAAGCCCCTGTAAAGCCACCTTTTGCCGTACCGAAGAGGATACCTTCCAACAAGTTCTCCGGTAGAGCTGCACAGTTTTGTGCCAGGAGAGGCTTTCCTTTTCTGTCGCTGTGATAATGGATGCTCTGTGCAAGGAGTTCCTTTCCTGTGCCGGTGTCGCCGTAGATGAGAACGGAGGCATCGCTTTGGGCCGCCTTCTTTGCACGGTTTACAACTTCTACAAATTCTTTGCTCTCTCCGATGATCATGTCGAAGCTATAAGCCTTCATCTTCCTTTCCCGATTTCCTTCCGTCTCCTTAGGCTCCTTTTGGAATTTTAGAATTGCGTGAGACAGTTTCTGAACATCGGTTATATTTCTTGCAATTTCAACAGCTCCAACGATTTTTCCTTCAAGAATCAAGGGATGGGTGTTGTTCACTGTGGTGATCTCCCGGCCGTCAATGTTCTGATAAGTCTGCTGCTTATTGGGAGTTATTTTACCGTGCTTCAGTGCTTGCAGTATGGTACTCTGACTTTCTTCGATGTGATTGAAGACTTCGCGAAATGGTTTTCGAAGCACTTCGCTTCGGTTCATTTTCTCCATATTGGCCATTGCCTGGTTGTAGATGATGGTTTTACCTTCCGCATCTACAATATGAATCCCTTCATCCATGAGCCGGAACACCTCGTCCATCATTCTTTTATAGTCTTTGCCTTTGATCATGGCCCTCTCCGATTCTGTTCTCCGATCTGCCACCGGTTCTCCACTCAAATGTACCATAATCCCGGTTCATATGCAAATATATTGGCACCTCAGTGACTTACAAGCTAAAATGAACTAAAATTGTTTTTTATTCAACATACCCGTGGAAATGATAATACCTCCTCTGCCTTGGCGGCTTGTCCGGTGCAATTATACAACGATCTGATATTCGTAGCCTTTTTGTATAAATGAATAATCAAAGCGAAAGGGCAATCAGCTGAAAACCTTAAAATATAGGCATTTGTAAGATTCTGTTATTTATTGGATTCTGTCGATTTATCCATGATTCCAGAAATGTTAGGTATTTTGTATAAGAATCCCCCAATTCTTATACAAAACTACGAAATCTAAAGATTCTTGGTTAATATATGTAAATATATGGATATTATTCAGCAAATACAGGCTACCTTCTCATTAAATTATACAAAAGGAAGGAAAATCTTAGTATGTGGTTAAATCCTTCTGATCTCCTGCGGACAAACGACATTTGTTTCGATACCGCCTTTTCGTTGACATAAAAAGGTCCGTCACATATAATGAACAGTGCATTGCTATTATACGATATGTACCTTCCATACATTTGTGAAACGAATGTACGGAAGGTGCTATGTCAGGACTCCTCAGCTTTTGCTGGCTGGAATCTACGGCTGGAAAGGACACCCACATGAGACTGCGAAAAGAATCCGACGAAATGCAGGAAGAAGAAATCCTGTTAACTGCCCGCGTATCCGATGCCTTGGCCCACCCGGCCAGGCTCAAGATCTTCCGTTATATATTTCTGTGCAACCGGAACCGAACTCAGGTCTGCAACAAAGACGTAGTTGCAGAATTTGACTATTCACAAGCAACGATTTCTCAGCATATAAAAAAACTTGCTGAAGCTGAGCTGGTGCAAGTCCGCAAGGAAGATAAATTCTCCTTTTATTATGTAAACCTGGGCATTCTGGCCAGGTATATCGACGCGGTCAAGAAATTCGGCTAA
>CAYOYO010000010.1:0-15026 GCA_964408195.1 uncultured Oscillospiraceae bacterium
CGTAGGTTTCCGAGGGGGTACTCCCACCACGGTGCAGTTTCAAACTGAAAAAGGGTCTGTCCCCCTGACCGGAAAACCGGACAAAGGGTCTGTCCCCTTGGCTGGGTGGCATTTCATGAGGAAATTTAGTAATGAATGAAAACAGAGTTGTTAAAACATCACATCTCCTTAAGAGGTTTATACCCTATTTCAAAAGGTATCGCCATGTATTGGCCCTTGATCTGTTCTGTGCGGCCCTGACTACCGTCTGCGAGCTTGTGCTTCCCCTCATCATCCGATATCTGACAGACATGGGCATGAACAACCTGCATGGCTTGACAGTCCGGATTGTCCTTTCCATAGGCGTGCTCTACATCGCTTTGCGTCTTATCGATGTGGCAGCCAACTACTTTATGGCTTATATTGGCCATATTATGGGAGCAAGGATTGAAACGGATATGAGAAAGGATCTTTTTGCTCATCTGCAGGAACTGTCCTATTCCTATTACGATAACACGAAAATTGGCCAAATCATGGCACGTATCACAAGCGATCTCTTCGATATCACGGAATTTGCACATCATTGCCCGGAGGAATACTTCATTGCCGCTTTGAAAATCGGAGTGGCTTTCTCTATCCTGGCACAGACGGATATGGTGTTGACTCTGATTATTTTTTCTCTCATTCCCGTCATGCTGGTATGCGCCATGTCTTTCAATAAAAAGATGCGCAGCGCCTTCAAAAGATCCAGAAACCAGATTGGAGACCTCAATTCGCAGGTTGAAGACAGCCTTCTGGGTGTTCGGGTAGTGAAATCTTTTGCCAACGAAGGGGTTGAAGAGGAAAAGTTCCGTAAAGGAAACGAGGGATTTCTGAACATCAAGAAGGAAGCCTACCGGTATATGGCTGGTTTTCACAGCACCATCCGACTCTTTGACGGAATCATGTACATTGTAGTCGTCGTCGTGGGAGCTATTTTCATGGTCTACGGCAGAATCGGTGCGCCGGATCTGGTAGCCTACCTGCTCTACGTCTCCATGCTCCTAACCTCCATCCGCCGTATCGTGGAATTTACGGAGCAGTTCCAGCGGGGTATGACAGGAATCGAACGGTTTATCGAAATCATGGATGCTCCCGTTGAAGTGGATGATGCAGAGGATGCCGTACCCCTGGCAGACGTGAAAGGGGAGATTCGGTTTGATAAAGTCAGCTTCCGTTATTCGGACAACAATAAAAATGTGCTTTCCAACATAGACCTTACTGTGAAAGCGGGAGAAAACGTGGCTCTCGTAGGACCTTCCGGCAGCGGCAAAACCACTTTGTGCAACTTGATTCCCCGCTTCTACGATGTATCATCAGGAAGGGTTCTGGTTGACGGACAGGACATAAAATCCGTCACAATCCAATCCCTTCGGTCCCAGATAGGTATGGTCCAACAGGATGTATATCTGTTTTCCGGCTCAGTATTCGAAAATATTGCTTACGGGAAACCAGGTGCTTCTATGGAGGAGGTGGTCCGGGCTGCCAAGGATGCAGGGGCTCATGACTTCATTATGGAGCTACCGGAGGGCTATAACACCTATGTGGGAGAGAGAGGCGTGAAGCTTTCCGGCGGTCAGAAGCAACGGATCAGCATTGCCCGGGTCTTTCTGAAAAATCCCCCCATCCTGATTCTGGATGAGGCCACCTCTGCCCTGGACAACGAAAGCGAGCTCATCGTCAGGAAGTCGTTGGAACGGCTTGCGGCGGGAAGGACTACCTTTACCATAGCCCATCGCCTAACGACGATAAAGAATGCGACCATCATCTTAGTCCTGACGGAAAACGGCATTGAGGAGCAGGGAAGCCATGAGGAGCTATTAGCCAGAGGAGGAGTTTACTCTAACCTTTACCGGATGTACAGTGAATAGCTGTCCTAGCTTCTTCAACGCAAAAACCCATAAAGCAACTTCGGGAGGATACTTTGGAAAATCTTATTATATCATTTAATGCTGTCATGCCTATGTTCCTGATCATGATTCTGGGATCGGTAATCAAATGGAGGAAAATGATCAGCCAGCAGACTCAGAGTCAATTAAATAACCTGGCTTTCCGAGTCTTCATTCCCTTTTTATTGATCAACAGCATTTATAATACTGATCTACGCCATGTCTTTCAACCGAGGCTGATCGCTTTTACCGTGCTGTCTATCATTATCATGTGGCTCATTGCAACGGCACTGGTTATGAAAATCGAGGAGAGGACTTTTAAACGCGGAGCTATGATTCAGGGAATATGCCGGAGCAACTATACCCTTTTTGGGCTGGCGGTATTGATCAATCTTTACGGAACGGACAATATCGGTATCCCGAGCCTGCTGGTGGCTGTAGTGCTTCCTTTATTCAATGTGCTGGCCGTCATAACCTTGGAAATCTTCCGGGGCAGCAGAGTGGAGATGAAGGAAATTGGACTCAGTATTGCGAAAAATCCATTTATCATCGCCGTATCTATCGGCATTGTGATTTCGTTGCTGCAGCTAAAGCTTCCTGTATTTATTGAGAGCGCTCTTGCCAGTCTTTCCGGCATGGCTATGCCGGTAGCTCTGGTGGCTATGGGAGCATCCCTGAGCTTTGAAAAGGCATTTCGGGATAAGAAGAACCTGTCCATTCTTGTCGTTGGCAAGCTTATCGCCGTTCCTTTTCTCTTTGTCCCACTTACCATACTCTTTGGTTTCCGGGGTATCGAATTGGCATCGCTGATGGTTGTATTTGCATCACCCACGGCAGTGGTCTCTTACACAATGGCGGATCAGATGAACAGCGACGCCGAACTGGCATCCGCTGCGATCATCCTTTCTACCGTAATATCCTGCTTCACTATGTTTCTGTGGATCTTTGTCCTGAAGCAGTTCCATATGATTTAGCTCAAGACGATATGCCCAGCTATTGAAATGCTGAGGTAGCAAGCGTCGCCGGAGAAAAATATGAAAAAAAATGAAGCAATGCACTCTATCGTACAGCCACTCCTTCACTGGTATGACAGGAACGCCAGGGATCTGCCCTGGAGGCGGAATCCATCCCCTTACGCTACATGGATCTCCGAGATCATGTTGCAGCAGACCCGGGTAGAGGCGGGGAAAGCATACTTTTCCCGTTGGATGGATCAATTGCCCGAAATAGATGCTCTTGCCAATGTGTCGGACGAAAAACTCATGAAGCTTTGGGAAGGTCTGGGCTACTATAGCCGTGCAAGGAACCTGAAAAAAGCAGCCGGTATCGTCATGGAGCAGTATGGCGGTAAACTTCCGGATCAATATGATGCATTACTGTCGCTACCGGGAATCGGACCTTATACCGCAGGGGCCATCGGTTCCATTGCTTTTGGACTGCCTCTTCCCGCAGTTGACGGGAATGTGCTTCGGGTAGCTGCCAGGCTGACAGCCTGGGAAGGTGCCATTGGGGCCTCCGACACCAGAAAGAGATTTGAGAAGATACTTTCTGCCATCATCCCCAAGGGCAGGCCTGGAGATTTCAATCAGGCTCTGATGGAACTGGGCGCTTTGGTCTGCATTCCAAACGGTGCACCGAAATGCGGTGAATGTCCCCTGTCTCAATTATGCAAAGCCCGTGCATTGGGAAAAGAGACAGTGTTGCCGGTTAAGGTGGCCAAGAAAGCCCGGAGGGTTGAAAAACGTACCATATTGATTCTTCGGTGCGAAGGGAGAGTTTTGCTCCAAAAGCGGAAAGAAAAGGGCCTCCTGGCTGGCTTGTGGGAGCTTCCGGCCATCGAAGGAGACTTGGACCTTGTGCAGGTCGAATCCCTGCTTTCCGAAAGGGGATTTACTATCCTAAGGGCGGAACCACTGCCCGAGGCAAAGCACATATTCAGCCATATTGAATGGCATATGGCCGGTTATGTGATGGACCTGGGATTGCGTCCGGAAAGCAGAAAAGAACCTCAACCTTGGATAACACATTCAGGCTTCGGAGAAAACCCCTCTGTAAACGAGGAACCCGAATATTTCAGCAGAGACAGAGAGGAAGAAAAGCTCCAATGGGTCTGGGCCGGAATCCGGGATCTGGATAGCACGTATGCATTACCTTCCGCTTTCGCATACTATCGGGAATTCCTGCCAGGGGGAAGAAATGGCTGAATAAAACAACGGAGTAAAAGACGCAAAGGACAGGTGAAAGAATGGTACAGATCGGGAATGATTGGGATGCATTGCTTGCCGGAGAATTTGAAAAAGCATATTACATGGAGCTGCGGCGGTTCCTTATTGCAGAATACCGGTCACAGGTGATTTACCCATCTATGTATGACATATTCAATGCATTGAAATATACCCCCTACCAAAAAGTAAAGGCGGTGATCCTTGGCCAGGACCCCTATCACGGACCGGGCCAAGCGCATGGACTGTGTTTTTCCGTCATGAAGGGTGTTCCGAAGCCCCCTTCGCTGGAGAACATCTTTAAGGAGCTCCGGTCGGATCTGGGTGTCCCGTCCCCTCCCCATGGTTACCTGAAGGATTGGGCGGACCGGGGTGTCCTGCTGCTCAATACGGTTCTTACCGTACGGGAGAGTCAGGCCAACTCCCACAAAGGAAAAGGTTGGGAAATTTTTACCGACAGGATTATTGAAATATTGAATAATAGGGAGCAACCTATGGTATTCTTATTGTGGGGCGCAAACGCCAAGGCGAAAGCACCTTCAATAACGAACAGAAATCACCTGGTGCTGACAGCGGCACATCCCAGTCCCCTGTCTGCGTATAACGGCTTCTTCGGTTGCCGTCATTTCTCCGTAGCCAACGAGTTTCTCAGCAGATACGGGGACCCCATAAACTGGGAAATCAAATGATTTAATAATACAGGAGGTATGGAATTATGGAATGGATCATTGTTGCAGTCGTTGTAATCGGATTTGCTCTCTTTGCAATCGGTGGCTATAACGGTCTGGTCAAGCTGAGAAACCTGGTGGAAGAAGCTTTTGCAACCATGGACGTGTACTTGAAGAAGAGATACGACCTGATTCCGAACCTGGTGGAGACGGTGAAAGGCTATGCGGCCCATGAAGCCGGCACTCTTGAGAAGGTGGTCAAAGCCAGGAACATGGCTGCTTCGGCAGGCAGCGTGGAGGATCGGATCCAGGGAGAGAACATGCTCACCGGTGCGCTGAAAAGTCTGTTCGCTCTGGCGGAAGCCTATCCGGACCTGAAAGCCAACGCCAACTTCATGGACCTGCAAGCTCAGCTCCAAAAGGTGGAAGAGGACATCGCAAACTCCAGAAAGTATTACAATGCAACGGTGAGGGAGTACAATACTAGGACGGAAGTCTTCCCTTACAACATCATAGCTGGTTTGTTCAAGTTTACCCGGAAGGCCTTGTTTGAGGTGACCGATGAAACCGAACGGCAGAGAGTAGAGGTTAAGTTCTAGGAGGATAGAATGAAGCGGTTTCCCTTATTGGCACTCATCATTTTAATCGTTCCGATTCTATCCGTCTGCTTTGTCAGCGCTGCCGCTTTTGAGACAGAGGGCTTTGATGTGTCGGTGGAGGTTTATGAGGACAATTCCTGGAGGGTGACGGAAACCATTTCCATGAATTTCACCGAAGACAGCCACGGCATTTTCCGATATATTCCCTATCAGGGTTCCATATACTACGAAGACCAGGAAAGCCCGGTGGAACAGTACTACAAACTGGATATTACCCGGGTGGAAATACCCGGCTACAACTATGAGAAATACTATGAGAACAACAGCCTGGTGCTGAAGATCGGAGACGCGGATACCTATGTGAGGGGGCCTATGACCTACCGGATTTCCTATCTGGTCACTGCTCACGAAGACGGCATCGAAGGCTTCGATCAATTTTACTGGGGGCTTTTGCCCACAGACTGGAATACCTCTATTGACTCGGCCAGCTTCACTATTGCCATGCCCGGCGCCTTTATGAGTGACAACCTGGAATTTATTTCGGGAGCTTACGGAAGTACAGACACGACACTGGTAGATTGGTCCGTTGAGAACGATGTAGTTACCGGCAACCGATTGTCTCAGGTGATCAGGGGTGATATTACCCGGCCTCTTGAGGCGGGGGAAGGGGTCACTCTTCGGATTCTGCTTCCGGAAGGCTATTTTTCCGGGGAGAAGACAAATGATTGGATGCTGATATTCATGCTTTTATTAATCGTCGCAGCTCCTCTTATCAGCCTGCTCCTCTTCCTTTTCTTCGGTCGGGATCCTAAAGTTGTAAGGACAGTGGAATTTTACCCGCCGGAAGGGACCAATTCTGCAGAGGTAGGCTATATCATCGACGGCTATGTGGACAGCAAGGATATGGTAGCTCTGGTCATGGACTTTGCGAACAAGGGATACCTCAGTATTCAGGAAACAGAGGAAAGTTTTCTGCTGAAAAAGATCCGGGAGCTTCCTGCAGCAGCCAAAGACTATGAGCAAACGGTTTTTAACGGACTCTTTGGAGCCGGGGGAGAAGTTGACATCAAGGATCTGTCGGGAGTTTTCTACCCGGAGCTTTCAAAAGCACAGAGGCAGTTAAGGAACGCCTTCTTAAGGTCCAGGCAGCGACGGATTTTCAGCCAAAACTCTCTGGCTTCCCGATTCGTTGCCGGTACCTTGATGATTGTACCGCTTCTGGCATTGAATTTCCTGGGAACCGGCTATGCTTACCGTCCTGTGGGGCTCGGTTTTCTACCGATGATTCCGGCGGCAATCGCGTTAGTATGCTTTCTCTATCTGATCATTCAGTACGACCGGAAACACAGCCTGTCTACAGCCAAGAAGGTGGGGGGGAGAATAATACCCGGAATCCTTCTGGTCCTTTGCTTTTCGGCGGAGGTTTTCTACGGAGCGTTCCTGATAGAGCAGCCATTATATGCCCTTGCTGCTGTGGTAGCATCTCTGATATGTTGGATTTTTACCACCCGGATGAAGCAGAGGACCCGCTATGGTACGGAATTGCTTGGGAAAATTCTGGGCTTCAAGGAGTTCATCCGTACGGCAGAACTGGACCGGATTCAGTTGCTGGTGAAAGATAACCCGTCCTACTTCTACAATACTCTTCCATATGCCTACGTGTTGGGACTTACCAACGTCTGGGCGAAAAAGTTCGAATCATTGGCCCTGCCTGCTCCGGGCTGGTATCAAAGCCGTGCCGGTTACGGATTCAATCATCTCCTGTTCATGAATGCATTTACCGGTTATTCGAAAGCCTTGGGCAGCAGTATATCTGTGCCTCCCAGCGCCGGAAAGGGCGGCTTTGGCAGCGGAGGCTTCTCCGGAGGGGGCGGCTTTTCCGGCGGCGGAATGGGCGGAGGCGGCGGAGGCGGCTGGTAACGTCCGTTTACCGGGGTTCCAGAAAAGGAATTCCGAAATACTGGGTCAGGGATTGGACGAGAGCCCGGGCAATGGGATTGATGTTGTTAATCAACCAGTTGGCATCCTCCCAGTTGTCATGGTATGCAACCTCTACCAGATTTGACGGTGCTACCGTTCGTCTAAGCTCCGCCAGTGTAGTGGAGGGAATGGTGACCACCAGTTCCGGTTCCGGATAGATTCCGGTAAAATTCCCTGCAATAATATCGGCCATCCGTCTTCCTTCATTGCTGTAAGTATAATAATATACATTGGGCCCCTGGTAGGCTCCCGGCATATTCGGAGGGGAAGCGTTGGAATGCAGAGCCAGGTGGAAGGCATAACCCCCTGCATTTGAGGCGGCAATGGCCTGACTGAGAGTCCCATTTGGATCGTTCCGTCCAAACCTTATATTGGAAGCTTGCAGATAAGGAATCATCGCATCCGCGATGCGATTCATCCAATACTCTTCGTTTTCCCCGGTAATAAAAGGATTGAATTGCTGCACCGAAGGGCTTAAAAAAACGCTGGGCTGATTGCCGGGGGTGGCTCTGGCCATCTGATAATACATGATAGATATCCTCCCAATCTATGTGAATTCCGTATATTCTATGCGCCGCTTTGCAGCGGCGTTCCGTTTTTTCTTGTCATAGGCCATCGGCTGTGGTAAACTAAAAAAGTTTTCTAAACTAAAGTCAGACCGGAAGAAGGAATTAATTTGAAGCAAAAGATCATTAATATTGCAGTAATCGCTCATGTAGATGCGGGTAAATCCACACTGGTGGACGCATTTCTGGCCCAAAGCGGCATTTTCCGCGAAAATGAGGAAGTGGTGGAATGCGTTATGGACAGCGATGATATCGAGAGGGAGAGGGGGATAACCATCTATTCCAAAAACTGTTCCATCCTCCACAATGATGTGAAAATTAACATAGTGGACACTCCCGGCCATGCGGATTTTTCGTCAGAAGTGGAACGGATCATCAAGACAGTAGATTCGGTTATCCTGCTTGTGGATTCCAGCGAAGGTCCTATGCCCCAGACCAGATTTGTGTTGCAGAAAGCTTTGGAAATGGGTTTGAAACCTATTCTTTTCATCAATAAAATCGACAAGAAGGATCAGCGGGCAAAGGATGTGGTAGATCTGACCTACGAGCTTTTTATGGATCTGAATGCCACAAATGACCAGTTGGATTTCCCCATACTTTACGGTATCGCTAAGAGAGGAATCGCACAGGAGGAGCTGGATGAGGAGAGCGGCGACATCAGCCCTCTTTTTGATAAAATTATCTCCTATGTGCCCGCATATCCAGATTATGACGATGAACCGCTCCAGATGCAGGTTTCCAGTCTGGCTTACGATGATTATATCGGCCGTCTGGGAATCGGCAGGATATACAAAGGAACCATGCGGACGGGGCAGACCGTTTCCATCTGTAAAGCGGATGGCACTGTAGGTCAGGGTAAAATCAGTCAGGTATTTGTATACAAGGGATTGAAACGAACAGCGGCCGAAGAAGCCGGAAGCGGCGATATCGTAGTAGTCTCCGGGATTGCCGATATTTCCATAGGAGAAACCATCTGTGAGGAGAAAAACCCGCTTCCCCTGGAGATGATTCGGATTGAGGAACCCACTCTGTCCATGAACTTTATGGTCAACAAGTCGCCCTTTGCAGGGAAATCCGGTCGATACGTGACTTCACGCCACCTGAAAGCCAGGCTGGAAAGAGAGCTGGAAGTGAATGTAGGTCTCAAGGTAGAACCTCTTGATACCACTGACGGCTTCAAGGTTTCGGGAAGAGGAGAACTGCACCTCTCCATCCTGCTTGAGAACATGAGACGAGAAGGCTACGAAGTGGCTGTTTCAAAGCCCGAGGTCATCATGAAGCGGAAAAACGGCAGGCTGCAGGAGCCCGTGGAAAAGGTTGTCATAACGGTGCCTGACCAATACTCCGGAGTGGTGATTTCAAAACTAAATATCCGGAAGGGCATCATGCAATCCATGTCCGGCAATGAGGGTTATTCCAGACTGGAGTATCTGGTACCAACCAGAGGTCTACTCGGATATCGGACCGAATTTGTCAATGACACCCGGGGAGAGGGAACCCTGGTCCGGAGGTTTTCGGATTTTGAGGAACATAAGGGAGATATCCCCCAGCGAACAAACGGGGCCATCATCTCCATTGAGGAGGGAGTCTCTACCCCCTATGCACTCTACAATATCGGGGAGCGGGCCACTATGTTCATCCATCCGGGAACGAAAGTCTATGAGGGAATGATCATTGGCATGAACAGCAGAAATGAAGACATGAACGTGAATCCCTGCAAGGCCAAGAAAGTAACAAATATGCGGGCAGCAGGCAGCGACGACGCAATCCGACTGTCTCCCCCTAAAATATTTACCCTGGAAGAGGCCTTAGAGTTTATTAACGACGATGAGTTGGTGGAAGTGGTCCCCGACGACATCCGCCTCCGAAAGAAGCTGCTTACGGAATTGGAACGTCGCAGGAACGGCAGGTAAAACCCTCTGTTCAAAGAGCGTGACTTCATGTAAGATAGTATGGGAGGGAAATGCTATGTCTAAGGTAGGGATTGTACTGAATTACTGGATCTACATCATCGTAATTCTCCTGATGGCAAAGCTCTTTGGCCTTGCAGAGAACAACAAGATCATGCTGATTATTATCGCCGCAGGTACACTCTTCTATGTGGCTATGATGATGTTCTTTTCCAGACGACAGGGCTGGACCGCAAAAGACACCCGGACAAAAAACACCCCGGTGAAGAAGAAAAAGACGCGATAGCGTCTTTTTTGTATAGGGGGAGAATCCTCTGGCAAAACTAACCATGTCATCAGAAAGATGGGGAGGTTTGCCATGGGTGGGGAAGATAGGGACAGCCAAAAAAGAACGCTAAAATTTCAGGAAGAAATCCGGCAATTGCTTCCCGTAGGGGAGAGTTTTGATATCACGGAGCGTAATCTGACCATCGGGGGAAAAGAGGCCTATCTTTATTTTGCTGTGGGATTTGTAAAGGACCACCAGTTGCAGATTATGATTACCGACTTTCAGAACATATCCCCTTCCGATATGAAAGCCATGAACAGTGCCGGAGATTTCATCAAACGAAAGATTCCCTATACGCAACTGAACGAAGTTTATACGTCAAGGATGGCTGCCATCAGCATACTCTCAGGAATGACAGCACTGGTCATCGAGGGGTACAACAGCATTATCACTATGGACCTGCGCAGTTATCCGGCTCGAAGCATCGAAGAACCGGACAAGGAGCGTACTCTTCGGGGAGCCCGGGACGGCTTCGTGGAAACGCTGGTATCCAATACGGCTCTAATCCGCAGACGCATCCGGGATCCGAAACTCATCTTCCATATGATGAGCGTAGGCCAATCCTCCAGAACCGACGTATGCATCGGCTACATGAAAGACCTGGCAAAGGAAGAGACGGTAAAGGAACTCATCGGGAAAATACAGGGTATTGATATCGATACCCTGACAGTGGGGGATCAGAGCCTTGTGGAGGCTCTGGACAAGCGGCACTGGCTCAACCCTTTCCCCAAAATCCGTTACACGGAACGCCCGGATGTGGTTGCGGCTCATCTTACGGAAGGGAGTCTGGTCCTATTGGTGGACAACAGCCCCACGGCCATCATCCTCCCAACCGGCTTCTTTGACTTCCTGCAGGATGCGGACGATTTCTATTTCCCTGTGATTACCGGCACTTATTTAAGGCTGGTGAGAAACATTACCATGCTGGTTTCTGTCTTCGTCACGCCCATCTATCTTCTGGTGGACAGAGGGTTGGTGGCATTCCCGGACACATGGGGTTTTCTCATGCCTCAGGAGTCTTATCCCATTCCCCTCTTCTGGCAGTTCATGATTCTGGAGGTGGCTGTGGATGGCCTGAAGCTGGCCTCTCTGAATACCCCCAGCTCCCTTGGCATGTCACTTTCCGTTATCGGAGCACTGCTGCTGGGGGAACTGTCGATCACCGCAGGCTGGTTCATCCCCCAGACCATCCTCCTGATGGCTGTGGTGGCTTTGGCCGCATTTTCACAGCCCAGCATGGAGCTGTCCTACGCGTTTAAGTTCATACGTGTGGGTCTCCTTATAGGCGCCACGCTGCTTGGAATATGGGGATTTTTGGGGGTGTTTGTCGCCGTACTGGCCGTACTGGCAACAACGAAGACCCTGACAAAAACATCCTATCTTGATCCGTTGATCCCCTTCCATGGTAGAAAGCTTATGCGCCTCCTGTTTCGCACCCGAAAATAGTCTCGTTTACTAAATTAACAGGTTCACCGGGCAGCGTTTCCCCAACAGCTGGACCATCCTCACGGAATAGAAGTCGCAGACCAGAATTTCCTCACTGCAGGGATCCTGCAAGAGCAGGTAATTCACCCCCACTCCGATGAGATAGCCCAGCCTTGATATCACATTACCGCTTGCTCCCAAGACCATCATGACCAAGCACTCCTTACCGATTTGGGTCCTAAGGAAGCCGTTCATGTACTGCAGGCTTTCGTAGCTCAGTATTTCTTTATATTCTTCGGGCAGCAAAGGGTTGCTCGGAACGGAGAAATGCGGGGGTGGGGGAATCACGGTGGGAATAGGGGAGCTGCCTATGGGGGCTTCCGGACCGGTAAATTCCACAGTTCTTACCAAGGGGAACGGAGTGGGTTCGACGGGTTGGGGTGTGGCAGGTTGGAGCTGCACAGGCTGGGGCGTGGCGGGTTGGAGTGGTGCCTGATTTTGAACCGGTATTGTTCTTTCCGTACTCGCACCGGCATTTATGGAGGGGTATCCCATCATAGGGTCAGAGAATCCCGGGTTATATGGATAATGCATTGTCATACCTTCTTTCATTAAGTACTTGGGTAGTAAGTAGTAGGAATATAAAAGCAATGATCGCCGATTCGGTTATGGATCACACCAAAATTGGGCGGCGGAAAAAAGGGGGCGCAGGTTACGGCAAAGGGATTATAAAAATAAAGGGATTGGTCTACACCGATTAATCGGTTCCCGGCCATAGCCCAATCGGCTATATCATAGTGAATATCCAAAGGGCGCATGTTGTATATGTTCTGGGGATTGGGAATTCCGTTTTTTACCGTCATTGCACAGGTGAATTGTCCCGGCTGCATGATGATGTTCTGTATATTGCTGCCAGTCCCGCTCCGATTCACCCTACCGAATTCCCCATAGGGAATGGTAGCCCGGTTCATCACTACTGTGGCAACGGCTTTCATGCCTTGCTCTCCCTCTCCCCCGGCTTCGCACTGTATGAGCCTGGCTAGAAGCTCTCTGTCGTCAAAGGGCATGCGTAAAGGCCTCCATTTCCGGCAACTCCATCGTTTCTTGCATAATATGCAACAAAGAAGAAAAATGCGCTTGTGTTTGGAATCTGGTGACGTATATAATAGTAGCAGCATTCCGCAGGCAGCTTTGTGTTTGCCGGTGCATTCCAAGGGTATCAACGAAATCAAATTGAACATATTCATTTGATCTGACGAATACAAAACAGGAGGAAAACACTTGAGTAAGGTAAAAGTAACAGAAACAGTATTGCGTGACGGCCATCAGTCGCTGATCGCAACCAGGATGACCACAGAAGAGATGCTTCCCATACTATCCACCATGGACCGGGCAGGATACTATTCACTTGAAGTATGGGGCGGAGCCACTTTTGATGCATGTTTGCGCTTCCTCAACGAAGACCCATGGGAGAGACTGAGGGTCATAAGGAAGCACATTAAGAATACTAAGCTTCAGATGCTTCTCAGAGGACAGAATCTACTGGGCTACAAGCACTATGCGGACGATGTAGTGGAAGAATTCGTGAAGAAGAGTCTGGCAAACGGGATTGACATCATCCGGGTATTTGATGCCCTTAATGACCCCAGAAATCTGATGAAGGCCGTGGAAACCATCAAGAAAGAAGGGGGCCATGCACAGGCGGCTATGTCCTATACCATCAGCCCCATCCACACCAATGAGGTCTTTGCCAATCTGGCCAAAGAGTTTGCCGATATGGGAGCCGATTCCATCTGCATCAAAGACATGGCAGGCTTGCTGGATCCCTACAATACCTATCAGTTGATTAAGGATATCAAAGCCAAGGTGGACCTGCCGGTGGAACTTCATACTCACGCTACAAGCGGACTTGGAAGCATGACCCTCCTAAAGGCTGTAGAGGGGGGGGCGGACATCATCGACACCGCCATTTCGCCCTTTGGGGAAGGTACATCCCAACCTTCCACCGAGTCCATGGTCAAGACCTTCGCAGGAACCCAGTGGGATACAGGAATGGACATGGATGCTCTGAACGAGATTGCAGAGTACTTCAAGCCCATACGCGAAAAATATATTGCAGAGGGACTTTTAGATCCAAAATTGATGGGTGTGGACATTAATACCTTGAAGTATCAAGTCCCCGGAGGCATGCTGTCCAATCTGGTCTCCCAGCTGAAACAGCAGAACGCCATGAACAAATTCGAAGAGGTGCTTCGCGAGGTGCCCAGAGTAAGGGAAGATCTGGGTTATCCCCCTCTGGTTACCCCTACAAGCCAGATCGTAGGAACCCAGGCTGTGCTCAATGTTGTCATGGGAGAACGCTACAAGATGGTTCCCAATGAGGTAAAGCAGCTGGTGAAAGGGATGTACGGGAAGACCACCGTGCCGATTAAAGAAGACGTGGTAAAGAAGATCATCGGGGACGAGGAACAGATTACCTGCAGGCCGGCGGATCTCATCGAACCGGAATTGGAAAGCATTAAAAAGGAGATCGCCCAATATATGGAGCAGGATGAGGATGTGCTCACCCGGGCCATGTTCCCCAAACCGTCCATAGACTTCTTCCAATACCGGAACGCAAAGAGATATCAGATAGACGAAAGCCTGCTGAACCAGGAGGATATGGTCTATCCGGTATAGAGAGGGCTGTCCCGGTTTCTATTCCAGCTCTTCCACCAAGAATACGCCGGGAAGGGAAGATAGATACTCCACTATTTCTACATGACTGATTTTTTTAGGGATCCGTATCGATAAATGAAGGCTGTAGCCTTCGCTGACGATGGCGTCAGATTTATTGACATGGGTCTCTATTATTATAATGCTTTTATTTCGGACGGCAGAAAGGAACTCCCGCATGGCGCCCATACTGTCAACCTCGATGAAAAGCTCCATTAGGCGGGACCTATTGTAGAAGTACACTTCCACTCTGGGAAGCAAGGCGAGGACAATGAATACCAGGGCGCCGGCTACCAGCGCTCCTGCGTAGAAACCGATACCCAGGGCCAAGCCGATGCATGCGGAAGCCCATAGGCCCGCTGCAGTTGTAAGACCTTTTACCTTGTTTCTGCTGGTGACGAGGATGAGGCCGGCCCCCAGGAAGCCGATGCCGCTGATGACCTGTGCTCCCAGTCTGGCGGGGTCGGAGGCAGAGGATATAGACTGAAAAATATAGGCGTTTGTCAGCATAGCCAGGGTGGCTCCAAGACAGACCAGAATGTGGGTCCTAAGACCTGCCTGATGCTTATTGGCTCCTCGCTCCAATCCCACGATACCTCCGAAGAGAACCGCCAGAATCAATCGGAGAGCAACGGAGCCGAGGTTGATATCATAAATCCATTCCATGAAAGGCCCCTCCTAGAATTGGTATCCCTATTATAACCCA
>CAYOYO010000010.1:15126-28096 GCA_964408195.1 uncultured Oscillospiraceae bacterium
ATTATATGCAAATTCACTAAATGAATAAACAACATTTGCTATTTCATGGTAAAATATTCTCAACTCCTGGGATACATGCTGTCCTATGAGCAAAAAATCAATTAATGCGCGGATGGATTGCATAATTCTACAAATATCCACGTATTAATCAAGAATTTGCATAGTATTATGCATCAAATAACATTATATGGAAAATTTTTATGAATTAATTGAAATTTTGCTCAAGATTCGTTTATGCAGTGGGTGATGACACAGGGTTTCCGGCTTAAGATATTGTAACGGGAGGGGTGCAGGCAATGTACAGAGAAATTAAAAAGAAGAAACTCATTTTGGACAATCGAAAACCCTATCGAAGCGAAGTATCCCAATTTTTGGAGGAGTTGAATCGGCTGGACTGGATTTATTCCTCCATGCGGTTGGACGGCAGCCGTCTTGCCAAGTCGGCAGTGGAGAGAATCGTTCATGGAGATTTTCTTATCGATGTGAATGTTGATGATCACTCGGTCATCAGCAGGTACAATGAGGTCATCGATCTGATCTACGCAATGGCGGACATGGACTGTGATCTGGACGAAAAATACATGTTAAAGCTCTATCGTACTCTGACCGGGGACCCTTTCGCGGAATATAGAAAAAGCAATCCGGTATTGCGGATGATTTCCTACAATCCCCCTCACTTCAAAGAGATAGAGGAACAAATGAAGCTTTTGTTTCATTGGCTTCGATCCGAGGACTACGAGTCAAATCCCATGGAGAAAGCCGCATGCCTCCATAATAAAATCATCGAAATCTATCCCTTTGAAACCTTCTCGGAAGCCATGGCCAGGATTGCGGCTCAATATCATCTGATCCGAAGCGGACTGCCGCCCATCTTTTGGAATATCAGCGAACAGGAATATTATGATGGCATCCGCATCTACCTTAAGAAAGAAGACATAAAGCCTATCAGCCAAGTTCTGGAGCGGGGAGTCTTCAACAAACTGGAAATCATGATGCAGCTGACAGCCCAGTAACCGGGGCAGACAGGCCTTCTGGCATATCGGGGCGCCGGGTTTGTGCCCCTGCTCAATAGCTGGCGCGCTGCGTGCCTTTGATTTGGATTGCCCGTCTTATCAGGTAGACACTTGCTTGCCATTCGCCGTGGCACAAACCCGGCGCCCCGGTATGCCAAAGGGTCTGTCCCCGTGGCTACTGGGCTGTCCTCATGCCTTGTAAGTTATTTTATTGCGCGTTTGCGCACATCGATGGCGTCATAGATATCTGATTGGAATAAAGGGGAGAACTCTTGAAACTCCTCCGGAGTCATGTCATCCAGATTCTTGTTCTGCTCGATACAATAAAGAACCATCTTACCGATGATCTCATGGCAATCCCTGAAAGGAAGCCCTTTTTTCACCAGATAGTCCGCTGCATCCGTTGCATTCATGAAGCCGGAATCTGCCGCTTTCTCCATGGTCTGTTTTTTCACCTCCATAGTGCGAATTACCTGAGTGAATATAAAGAGGCAGTCGCAGAGGGTATCCCCGGCATCGAAGAGGGGAGGTTTATCCTCCTGCATATCTTTGTTGTAGGCCAGAGGCAGTCCTTTCATAATGGTGAGCAAGGCAAACAGGTCCCCATAGACGCGACCGGTCTTTCCCCGGATCAGCTCCGCCATATCCGGATTTTTTTTCTGGGGCATGATGCTGCTGCCCGTGCTGAAGGCATCGTCCATTTCTATAAAGGAAAACTCCGTGGAACTCCAAAGCACCAGTTCTTCGCAGAAACGGGACAAATGCATCATGGTCATTGCGCAGCAGCTGATAAACTCGATGGCAAAGTCCCTGTCGCTGACTGCATCCATGGTATTTTCGCAGATCCCGGAAAAACCAAGTTCCTCCGCCACAAAGTGCCGGTCAATGGGGTAGGTGGTTCCGGCCAGGGCTCCGGAACCGAGTGGCAGACGGTCTGTTCGCTTCAGGCAGTCGCTGAACCGATCCAGGTCTCTTTTAAACATCTCAGTGTAGGCGGAAAGATGCAGGGCTAAAGTCACGGGCTGGGCTCGCTGAAGGTGAGTATAGCCGGGCATAATGGTCTCTTTATGCTTCAATGTCATATCTTCCAGCGTGTCAAGAAGAGCCAGGAGCAGATTTTGTACCTTGCCGATCTCTTCTTTCTGGTATAGGCGAAGATCTGTTGCTACCTGATCGTTTCGGCTTCTGGCCGTGTGGAGTCTCTTGCCGGAATCTCCGATCCGCTCCGTTAGCAGGGACTCGATGTTCATGTGAATATCTTCCCGCTCCACAGTGAACTCCACCTTGCCGGCCTTTATATCTTCTTCGATGGAACGAAGAGAAAGCCGAATTGCTTCGGCCTCTTCTCTGGGTATAATCCCTTGCCTGCCCAGCATCAAGGCATGAGCAAGACTTCCTTGTATATCCTGTTTATATAACCTCTGATCCGTCTCGATGGAGGCATTGAACGCATCAGCGGATGAATTCGCCTCCTTTGAGAACCTTCCTTTCCAAAGCTTCATTGGTGTCGGTACCTCCCTCCAGGTTTTGCGCGTGGATTGCCCTGATTTTCAGGGGCAGTGCGAACAAGTTGATAAATCCTTCCGAATCCTTTTGATTGTACACTTCATCTTTGCTGAAGGTGGCGAATTCTTCGCTGTACAGAGAATACCTGGATTTGGAACTAACCGGCACTGCGTTTCCTTTGTACATTTTAACCTTTACGGTTCCGGTAAGCAAGCTTTGCGTGGAATCCACGAAAGCGTCGATTGCTTCTCTTAAAGGAGTGAACCAGAGTCCGTCATAGACCAGCTGAGAATACTTCTGGGCTACGATGTTCTTGTAGGCCATGGTGTCCCGATCCAGGACCAGTTTCTCCAGGGCAGCGTGGGCTTTGTAAAGCACAGTGCCGCCGGGAGTCTCGTAGACCCCTCTGGATTTCATGCCTACCAGCCGGTTCTCTACGATGTCTATGGTGCCGATTCCATTGTTGCCGGCCATTTTGTTCAGTGCAGTAAGAAGGTCTATGGGGTTCAGCTTTTCCCCGTTCAGGGAAACAGGCACCCCTTTTTCAAAACCGATGTCCACGTAAGAAGGCTCATCGGGAGCATTTTCCGGAGTGACGCTCATCTTCAGGATATCGTCCTTGTGCTGGTTCCAGGGATTCTCCAGATTGCCTCCTTCATGGCTGATGTGCCAGATGTTCTGGTCTCTGCTGTAGATATCCTCTTCCGTCTGGGCAATGGGGATGTTGTGGGCTTTCGCATAAGCGATGCAGTCTTCACGGGATGTCAGATCCCAGATCCTCCAGGGAGCGATGATCTTGATCGCCGGACTCAAAGCCTTGATGGAAGCTTCAAAGCGAACCTGATCGTTTCCCTTTCCCGTGCAGCCGTGGGCAATATAATATGCACCTTCGGCTTCGGCCACTTCAACCAGCTTCTTTGCCATCAAAGGTCTGGCCATAGAAGTGCCCAGGAGATAATCTCCTTCATAAACAGCGCCGGCCTTTAGGGTGGGCCAGATATAATCGGTTATGAATTCCTCTCTGATATCGAGAATATAGCATTTTACAGCGCCGGTGTCATATGCCTTTTTCTCAATGGCCTTAAAATCTTCATCCTGGCCGGCGTTGCAGCAGACGGCGATCACATCGTAATCGTAATGCTCTTTGAGCCATGTCATAATAACGGATGTATCCAGACCACCCGAATATGCAAGTACTACCTTTTCCTTTTCCATTTCCGTTCCCTCCGGTTCCTTCAGTGATTCTGCAGTTTCTATTTAGGGTTGTATATCATACACCCGTTGCCAGTGGTTTCATAGATGGTCCCGTGTCCCTCTGCAGGTTGGAATATAATAAGACCATGGGGGAATTATAGCACCGGCTTCACCGCTTTGCAATAGAAAATTTAATAAATATGCAAAAATAATTATAAATATGCACTGCTATGTGATGCGAGTTACAATTGGGCTCCGTACTTATAATTCTGCTCAGCTTTCAATAAAGTCAGGAATCCAAGAGTAAACCATTCAAATCCGAATTCGCGAATATGGTTAACTTTCTGTCTTGATAAGGGCTATGAAAGCGGAACGGCAGATAGACAGGTTGGCTGCCGTTACCTTTACAATGTTTGCGAAACCAGATACAATATAAGCATTAGAAGTTTTTCTGGATGTTACAGTTGGTTACGTAATTGGCTTCAGACACCAAATACGAATCGCACCAAAATCATGCCAAAGCGAACGATGGATTTCAGGGCAAACCAACCCGGAAACCAAATATGATCCGCAGGAGGGAATCGCTTGAATAGGGACCTCATTTATAGGGTATTATTGAAACAAATGGGTGTCGGCCAGTTGGTGAAAGATGCACCGATGCAGGAGTACACCTCTTTTAAGGCAGGGGGAAAAGCTGCGCTCCTCGTCATACCGCAAGATATCGTTCAATTGCAATATACCATGAAGGTGATTGCAGAGGAAGGTGCACCTTATTTTATAATGGGCAACGGCACGAATTTGCTGGTAAGAGACGGTGGCTACTCGGGCATCATTGTAAAGATCGGAAGCACTATGAGCGGTATACGGGTCACCGGGCAGGGACTGGAAGCGGACGCGGGAGCCTTGTTGAAAAACGTTGCCGGAACGGCTTTGGAAAATGGTCTCACAGGATTTGAATTTGCTTCCGGCATTCCCGGAAGTATAGGCGGTGCCGCCTTTATGAATGCGGGTGCATATGACGGTGACATGGGCGGAGTCGTTGAAAGGGTGCAGCTTCTTTCAATGGACGGCAGCAGGATTTATTTCCTGTCTGTCGATGAAATGGAATACGGTTACAGGCATAGCAAACTGATGGAACAAGAGGCGATTATTCTCTCTGTCTCATTAAAACTGGCTGATGGCGACAGGAGTCAAATCGCCCTGAAGATGGATGATTTAAATAGCAGGAGAAGGCAAAAACAACCTTTGGACTTTCCCAGTGCAGGTAGCTTTTTCAAACGCCCTCCGGGGAATTATGCCGGCACACTGATCCAGGCGGCGGGATTAAAAGGAGCCTCTGTTGGAGGCGCAATGGTATCGGAGCTTCATGCGGGCTTTATCATCAATAGGGGGGCGGCTAACGCCGCCGACATCATTGATTTGATGAAGCTGGTGCAGAAGGGTGTCCTGGAACATTCCGGAATCTTTCTGGAGCCAGAGATCAGAATCATCGGAGAATAGCGGGGAGTGGAACTATGACGAAATATGAGAGCGACGCAAAGAAATATCGTATGATTTACGATATCCATACCCATACCACTTTTTCTCACGGAAAAGGATCCATAGAGGACAATGTTAAGTCGGCTTTGGCAAAGGGCCTTTCCATCATAGGGATTGCCGACCACGGACCGGGTCACTTGACATATGGAGTTAAGCGGAAAGATTTGCCGGTGATGCGGGCAGAAATACAGCGTCTTGCGCCGCTCTACCCGGATATTGAAATTCTTCTTGGGGTGGAGGCAAACATCATCAACCCATCCGGTAAGCTGGATACTACCAAGGAGGATGAAACATATCTGGATTACATCCTTGCAGGGTATCACTATGGAATTCTGGGGGAGGAACCCCTGGGCGCCGCAAAGAACCATTTGGTGAACTGGCTGTCTGCCAAGTACCATAAGGGGGGAGGACCGGACCAAAAGAAAATCAACACGGAACTTGTCATCAAAGCGCTGCACGAAAATAAAATAAAGGTTCTGACCCATCCGGGAGACAAAGGTCCTTTCGATTTGATGCCCATAGCAAAAGCCTGCGCAGAGACAGGAACTATGATGGAGATCAGCACTTGGCACGAGGCCCCGGTTACGGAAGAACTGAAGATGCTTAAAAATACAGAGGTGCGCTTTATCATCAGCAGTGACGCTCATTCCCCGGGCAGGGTGGGCACCTTTGTCCCCGGACTTAAGCGGGCATTGGAGGCAGGCGTGGATCCTGCTCGCATTGACAATCTGAAGGAGGTCTAGCATGGAGTTCATCATCGTTACCGGTTTGTCAGGGTCGGGAAAAAGCCAGGCCATGAACTGCATGGAAGATCTGGGGTATTACTGCATCGATAATTTACCGCCTGTCCTGATAAAGAATTTCATCGAACTGGCGGTTCAGGATAAGATGAAGATTGAAAAAGCGGCTTTTGGCATTGATATCCGGGGTGGTGAGTTCTTTGACGACTTGAAGAAAGGACTAGAGGACCTGAAGCAGGCAGGTATGCGCTTTAAGGTACTCTTCCTCGAGGCCTCGGATGAAGTACTGATCCGCAGGTATAAGGAGACCCGGAGGGTCCATCCCTTGGCTGTGGGCGGCAGCATAACAGAAGGAATTGCCAAGGAGAGGGAGAAGCTGGAGGATATCCGGAAGACCGCAGACTATATCCTTGACACTTCCAACATGAAAGTGGCTCAGTTCCATGAAGAACTGCGAAATCTGCTGTCCTCTGACGACGCGACGGGATTCACCATCACCATCCAATCCTTCGGGTACAAATACGGCATTCCCTTAGATGCGGATATGGTTTTTGACCTGAGATTCATCCCAAATCCCTATTATCTCCCCAGTCTGCGTAACCTCACGGGCAACAGCCAAAAGGTCCGGGATTATGTTATGAAAACCCCCCAGGCCCAGAGTTTCGTGGAAAGAGTCTATGCCCTCATTGACGATCTGATTCCTTTCTATATGAAGGAAGGAAAGGCGCAACTGGTAATTGCCTTCGGCTGTACCGGGGGGCAACATCGATCTGTTGCCATGGCCAACTTGTTTACTGAGATGTTTCAGCAGGCGGGCAGGAGGATATTGACCATTCACAGAGACCTATAATATAATCAGACAAGCAGCAGTTATCGTTGTTAGTAAAAAGGAGTCATTTACCATGGAGAAATTAATCATTACCGCATGTATCTGCGGTGCAGAAGTCACCAAGGAGCAGAATCCTGCAGTGCCCTATACGATCGAAGAAATCGTCCGGGAAGCAAAATCCGCATATGATGCCGGTGCCTCTATTATCCACCTTCATGTTCGCTGGGACGACGGTACCCCCACACAGGACACGGCCAGGTTCCAGGAAGCCATCGATGCCATCAAAGCAGTTTGTCCGGACGTAATCGTACAACCTTCAACGGGGGGGGCTGTAGGAATGACAGATTTAGAACGTCTGGCTTCCACAGATGTGATCCCCACTCCCGAAATGGCTACTCTTGACTGCGGCACACTCAACTTCGGAGGAGACGAGATTTTCATCAACACCGACAATACCATCATGAACTTTGCAAAGATTATGAAGGAAAAGGGCATCAAGCCCGAGCTGGAGGTCTTCGATAAAGGCATGATCGATATCGCATTGAAGATCGACAGGAAGGGCCTGCTGGAGCATCCCCTCCACTTTGACTTCGTTCTGGGGGTGCAGATGACTGCTACCTTGAGAGATCTGGCCTTCATGGTAGACAGCATTCCGCATGGTTCCACATGGACTGCTTGCGGGATTGGAAGAAATAATTATACCATGGCAGCAGGTGCCATCATCATGGGCGGTCACGTGAGAGTGGGTTTTGAAGACAGCCTCTACCTTGAAAAGGGCGTTCTGGCCAAGAGCAACGGCGAGATGGTGGAAAAAGTAGTCCGCCTGGCCAAGTTTTTCGGCAGGGAGATCGCAACGCCTGACGAAGCCAGAAAAATCCTAAGCATAAGCAAATAACAAAAAAAAGACGGGGGACGGTTCTGTGTCTTAAGACGCAGAACCGTCCCCTGTCTTATTTGCCACGGGTCCCTTTTTGATAGGAGGAATCGCATGTCCTTTTCCGCAGATGTGAAAAACGAAATGGCACGTTCGGAAGAAGAAAAAAGATGCTGTATGCTGGCGGAAATCGCCGGCTTTATTCGCATGTGCGGTTCTGTAAAGCTCTCGGGAAGGGGAAAATTTGACCTGAGGCTTACCACAGAAAACCCGGCCATCGCAAGGCTGTTCCTGAAGAGGATCAAGAGTTATTTCGGCGTGGGAGCCAATCTCAAGATCGGGCAGAGCAATCTTTTGAAAAAGGGCCATGTATACGAACTGACCATCGGCACAGAAGACAACGCAGAGCAGATACTGCGGGAAACCGGCATCCTCAGGGTGCGGGAGGGGTCTAACTACTTCGCCGACGACATTTCCTCAGATATTACCAGAACAAGATGCTGCAAGCGAGCCTACCTGCGGGGAACGTTCCTGGGCGCCGGCACCATCAGCCATCCGGAAAAGGGCTACCACATGGAGATCGTATGCAGCAGCGAGCTTTTGGCCGGTGATCTTAAGAGGCTCATCAACAGCTTTGGTTTTCGGGCAAAGGTGACAGGAAGGAAAAATAGCTTCGTGGTCTATCTGAAGGAAAGCGAACAGATCAGTGATTTCCTTGCACTGCTGGGAGCCAGCAACCAGGTGATGGAATTCGAAAATGTGAGAATCGTCAAGGAGCTTCGGAATAAGACCAATCGCATCGTCAACTGCGAAAGTGCCAACCTGGACAAGACCATCGACAGCGCCGCCAGACAGATGGAAACCATTCGACTGATTCAATCAAAGAGAGGCCTTGCCTCCCTGCCGGAAAAGCTTCGTGAAATCGCAGAGCTCCGGCTGGAACATCCCGAGAGTTCATTGACCGAACTGGGACAGCTGCTGGAACCGCCCTTAAAGAAATCCGGCGTAAACCACAGATTTCGAAAGATTGAAGAAATCGCAGAAAAGCTCCGATAATATCTGCTTTTACATATTGGGAAAGGAGGACGGGAAAATGTCCGTTACAGCGGCTTATATCGTTCCGCATCCGCCCTTGATCGTACCGGAAGTGGGGAGAAGTCAGGAACGAAACATTCAGAGCACCATTGATGCCTACCATGGCATCGCTAAGGAAATCGGAGAGTTGAAGCCGGAGACTCTGGTGGTAATCACACCCCATTCGGTCATGTACCAGGATTATATCCATATATCTCCCGGGCCGGGAGCCAAGGGGGATTTGCGCAAATTCGGCGATGAGAAAACTCGGGTTTCGGTTGTTTACGATAGTGAGATGGTGAGCGCCATTGAAGAACTGGCGGGGGAGGAAGGCCTGGCAGCCGGAACTCTGGGTGAAAGAGAAAAAAGCCTAGATCACGGGGCTCTGGTGCCTCTCTTTTTTATCGACCAATATTTGAAGGATTATAAAGTGGTTCGTATCGCCATTTCAGGGCTTTCCCCTCTTGCGCATTACCGTTTGGGCAAATGTATAAAAGCCGCTGCGGAAGGGCTTTCCCGGCGGACTGTCATCGTTGCCAGCGGAGATCTTTCCCACCGGTTAAAAGAGGAGGGACCCTACAGCTATGCGGAGGAAGGGCCGGTCTTCGACAAGCAGGTGACGGAGGCCATGGCTGCGGGAGATTTCCTCACCTTCATGCAGTTTGAAGAAGGGTTCTGCGAAGCTGCCGGCGAGTGCGGTCTTCGGTCTTTTATTATTATGGCGGGAACCTTGGATGGCATGGCGGTAGATGCGGAGCTTCTTTCCTATGAAGGGCCTTTCGGCGTTGGTTATGCGGTTGCCGCATTTCGACCTAAAGAAGCCGAAGATGCACGGCGCATCGATGTGCTCTACGAAGAGGAGAGTAAGAGCCGGCGGGAAGAGATCCGCGCTGGGGAGGACGAATTTGTCAGCCTTGCCCGACTGTCTCTTGAGTCCTATGTGCGGGGGAGGAAATTCATAGACCGGCCTCCCGGGCTTTCGAAGGAGCTTACGAAATACAAGGCAGGGGTTTTTGTCTCCTTGAAGAAGGATGGCAGATTGCGGGGCTGCATCGGCACCATCAGCCCTGTGGAGGAGAGCGTGGCCGATGAGATTATCCGAAACGCCGTGAGCGCCGGGACGGGAGATCCAAGGTTTGATCCGGTGACGGAAGGGGAACTGGATGAGCTGATCTACAGCGTGGATGTTCTCGGAGATCCGGAGCCCATAAAATCCATGGAGGAGCTGGATGTGGTCCGTTATGGGGTCATAGTAAGCAGGGGCCGCAAACGGGGTCTGCTTCTTCCAAATCTGGAAGGCGTCACGAGCCCGCAGCAGCAGGTAGAGATTGCTCTGCAGAAAGCAGGCATACCGCGGGAGGCAGATTATAGGATGGAACGGTTTGAGGTGGTGCGGCACAAATGAGTGAGGGAGTTTTGTGCACCATCTGTCCCCGAGGCTGTGTAATAGCCGAAGGGCAGAAAGGCTTTTGCGGCGGCAGGGCCAACAGGAGCGGGGAAATCGTTCCGGACAATTACGGCAAGGTTACTTCCATCGCTCTTGATCCTATCGAGAAAAAGCCATTGAGGCAGTTTCGTCCGGGGAGCCATATCCTTTCTGTGGGCAGTTACGGATGCAATCTCCGCTGCCCTTTTTGCCAAAACCACAGTATTTCCATGGAGAAAAATCCATCAAGATATGTGGAGGTCACCCCGAGCCAGCTGGTGGATAGAGCCCTTGAACTGGTTCCGCAAGGGAATATCGGCATTGCCTACACCTACAACGAGCCGCTGATCGGCTATGAGTTTGTCCGGGATTGCGCCTCATCGGCACGAAAAGAAGGCCTAGCCAATGTAGTGGTGACCAACGGCTACATCAATGAAGAGCCTCTCCGGCAACTGCTGCCGCTGATTGATGCCTTCAATATAGATTTGAAAGGATTCCGAGAGAATTTTTACCGGTGGGTCGGGGGCGACCTGGAGACAGTGAAGCGGTCTATCCGCCTGGCTGCAGAGCAAAGCCACGTGGAAGTGACTACTCTAATCATCAGCGGAGAGAACGACAGCGAAGAGGAGATGAGGGAACTGGCGGGCTGGCTGGCATCCGTGAATCCGGAAATCCCCCTGCATATCTCCCGCTTCTTCCCTGCATATAAAATGGCGGACCGAAGCCCCACTCCCCGGGAAAAAATATTGGGGCTGGCTTCCATTGCACGAGAGTCGCTGCGGTATGTTTACACAGGTAACCTGTAAACATATGAGCGTGACAGTGGGGACATTCCTTGTTTGTCACCGCTACAAGAGCCCGGGTGTACCGGGTGTGCAAAATTTCAACTTGTGCACGAATAGATTGAGATTGGCCGTTGATTCTGTGCAAAATTTCAACTAATGCGCAATAAAATGTAATTAATTTACAAATATATACCGTATTACTGGAAATTTTGCGCAAATACCACCCTTTTTCCCCGATGAATACCGCACTACTTGAAATTTTGCACATTTAGCACTGAAACTCTCCCCAGACCCGGATATCAGTCAAGAGTGCGGCACAGCAGAGACACTCAGCGATCCAGGATATTGTCATTCATGATGATTTCTGATGATTTTGAAAGGTTATAAACACAATGATTAATAAAGGTGAAAAGTACGAAATTGAAATAACGGACCTGAGCAGCAACGGTGAAGGGGTAGGCCGGATTGACGGCATGGCCGTCTTTATTCCGGGTGTCCTTCCGGGAGACCGCATACGGGTTGAGATTAGGGAAATGAAGAAAAGCTTTGCCAAGGGAAAGCTTTCGGAGATTCTGTCACCGTCAGCCTTCCGAACCGAAGCCCTTTGCGCTTATGAAGACCGGTGTGGCGGGTGCGGGCTCCAAACCATGAGTTATGAGGGACAGCTTGCCCTGAAGAAGAAATGGACCATCGACAGTCTGGAGCGAATCGGCGGGGTGGAAAGTCCAAATGTTCGGGACGTGATAGGGATGGAAGATCCCTGGCGGTACCGCAACAAGGTCCGATACACTGCCGCCAGGATAAGCGGCCCCGAGAAGAAGCAGCGGGGCTGCAACCTGGGCTTCAATATGAAGAAGAGCAATGAGATTATCGACTGCGAGAGCTGTCACATTCAGGCAGAGGTGGCTGAGCGAATCGTCCGGGCTGTGAGAGAGTATGTAAAGAGGACCAAAATCCCTATCTATGACGAAAAAACCGGAACGGGAGTCCTACGGCATCTGGTGGTAAAAACCGCTTTCGGCACCGGAGAGGTCATGGCGGTATTGGTTGCAACGGAGCGGCGGATTCCGGACGCAGAACTGTTGATTGACGAGATGCAGAAAGCACTGGAAAACCCGGATCTGCCAAAGACTCCGGGAGGGGAGGATTATGATCTCGAAAGTCTCATTCTGAATGTGAACCGGCAGAAGAAGGGACCGGAAATGGGCAGGGAATGTATCACCCTGGCCGGCAAGCCCACCATCAAGGACCGGTTGATGGGCATGGATTTTGAGATTTCGCCCCTTTCTTTTTATCAGGTCAATCCGGTGCAGACGGAAAAGCTTTATCAAAAAGTAAGCGAATATGCGGCGCTCACCGGAACAGAGACCGTGCTCGATCTCTATTGCGGAGTGGGCACCATCGGCCTCACTTTAGCAAAGAAGGCCAAGCGTGTCATCGGCATCGAGTCAGTGAAAGCCGCCGTCATAGATGCCAACCGGAATGCTACGATTAACGGCATTGTGAATGCGGAGTACATCCATGGAAAAGCGGAGGAGGAACTGCCGAAGCTGCTGGACCAAGGTGTCCGGACTGACGTGGTCATCCTGGACCCGCCACGGGCCGGCTGTGATCCTGCCCTGCTGACGGCCGTGGCGGCGGCCGGGCCGGCCCGCATCGTGTACGTCTCATGCGACCCGGCCACCCTGGCCCGGGACATCAAAATCCTGACCCAAGAGGGCTACCATTTCGTGGAGGCCCAGCCCGTGGATATGTTCCCGCAGACGGGGCATGTTGAGACTGTTGTCTTGATGTCACGCAAAGACAAATAATTGGCCAGAAATGGGCTGAAATCAGAGGTTTCCAGACTTTCGGCAATGATCGCCGATTGCTGGAAACCTTTCTTTTTCTCCTTAATTAAGTAGTGTAGGTGTTAATAGAATTGTTAGGTTGGGGCTACAGAACTGCTTTTTGCTCTGCGAGTGTGCAGAACTGCTGTTTTTAGGATAGG
>CAYOYO010000011.1:0-27680 GCA_964408195.1 uncultured Oscillospiraceae bacterium
TCATAGACAGCAACGATCTGACCCGGGGTGGTATCCTTGGAGCCAAGACCGTATCTTCCTCCATAGATTTCCGGGGCATTCTTTTCTTTGTAGTACATTGCCCTTACATCTGTGTAGAGAGGATCGCCGATGGCGCCGGGTTCTTTGGTCCGCTCCAGCACGGCAACCCGTTTGACGGACTTGGGCATAACGGCTTTCAGGTATTCCGGCGCAAAAGGTCTGTACAGTCTTACCTTCAGAAGGCCTACTTTCCGGCCCTGTTTCATCAGGTAGTTGATGGTCTCTTCAATGGTGTCGCAGACGGAACCCATTGCAATAATCACATGCTCTGCATCCGGATCTCCCACATAATCAAAGAGCTTATATTTTCTTCCGGTGAGTTCACCGATCTTGTTCATATAATCCTCTACGATGGCGGGTACTGCTTCGTAGAACTTATTGGATGCTTCCCTGGCCTGGAAAAAGATGTCCGGATTTTGCGCCGTTCCCCGGATAACAGGATGCTCCGGATTCAAGGCGTTGTCCCGGAACCTCTGAACAGCATCCATGTCCAGCATCTTCGCGAAGTCTTCGTAATCGATGGTCTCGATTTTCTGGACCTCATGAGAAGTACGAAAGCCGTCAAAGAAATGCAGGAAGGGTACCCTGCTCTTGATAGAAGCAAGGTGGGCAATGCCGCCTAAGTCCATGACTTCCTGAACAGATCCGGACGCCAGGAGGGCAAATCCCGTCTGCCTCGCAGACATGACATCGGAGTGGTCTCCAAAGATACAGAGAGCGTGTGCCGCCAATGTTCTTGCGGAAACGTGAAACACACCGGGAAGAAGCTCACCGGCAATTTTGTACATATTCGGAATCATCAGCAGAAGTCCCTGAGATGCAGTGTATGTGGTGGTCAGTGCACCTGCGGCCAAAGAACCGTGAACAGCTCCTGCTGCCCCTGCCTCAGACTGCATTTCCACAACCTTGACTTCCTGGCCGAAAATATTCTTCTTTCCATAGGCTGCCCATTCATCGACTACTTCCGCCATGGTGGAAGAAGGGGTAATGGGGTAGATTGCCGCAACATCGGTAAACGCATACGATACGTATGACGCAGCCGTGTTGCCATCCATTGTTTTCGTCTTTTTTTGTGCCATGTTTTTCTCCTTTGTTGAATTATCTATTGCAAACATCCCAACATGTGTTGTGCCTGTGGTGGTTACTACCTGTTTTTTCCCAAGAAAGTTAATTATACAGACATCGCATAATATTATACCCAAGTTTGTTAAGTAACGCAAGGAATTTCATGCGGGAATCATAACCGATAAGCCCGTTATTTGGCCTGTTTGAGCGTCTTATAAAAAGTCAAGAAGAAATTTTCATACAGGAATGGAAACGGCCACAGCAAGAAATTAAATTGCGGTGGCCGTTTCTATTTTAAATTAAGGAGAAGCTAAACCGAATCTGCTTGTGCGTTAGCGAAGCAAGGCAGGCAGAGTCATAGAAAGTGCGGGGACATAGGTAATCAGCATCAACACTAGCAATAAGACCCCAAGCATAGGCATTAGCGGCCTAATCATCCTATCCAGCGAGCATTCGCCGATTCTGGATGCGATGAACAGGTTGACCCCAACGGGAGGTGTGCACAAACCGATTGTCAGGTTAAACACCATAATCATACCGAAGTGCAGCGGATCCACACCCACATTTACTACCGTAGGCAGAAGGATGGGGGCCAGTATGATAATCGCTGCATAAGTTTCCATGAACATGCCCACGATAAGCAGGAACAAATTGATTACCAGTAAAATAATTATTTTGTTATCTGAAACACCGATAATGGTTTCTGCAATTTTATTCGGAATTTGTTCTACGGTCAGGAGCCTGCCCAATGCAGTAGCTGTGGCAACCAGCAGCATGACTGTGCCTCCTGTTACCGCTGTCCTTCTGACAATTGCGGGAATATCTCTGATCCGGAACTCTTTATAGACAAATATACCTATGACCAGTGCAACATCACAGGCGATGACGGCAGCCTCTGTAGGCGTGAAGATACCACTGTAGATGCCGCCTAGTATAATCGCAGGAACAGACAGCGACCATACAGACTCTTTAAACGATTTTCCAACTGATGTGATTTTACCGCTCTTCACATCATCCAGCACGCTTGCGCCGTAACCGTTCTTTTTTGCAACGAAATGAACCAACAGGACTAAGCCGACGGCCATCATGATGCCGGGAACGATACCGGATATAAACAGATCTGTTATAGAAACGCCGCAAATAACACCGTATAAAATCATTGCCACACTGGGAGGAATGATGGGGCCCAGGGCGCCGGCCGTTCCTGCCAAGGCACAGGCGAAACCTCTGTCGTAACCTTGCCGAAGCATTTCAGGGATCGTCATTCCGCCGATGCAGGCAACTGTCGCGGTTCCCGATCCGGCTACTGCAGCAAAAATCATACTTGCTAAAACAGTTACCATACCCAAAGAACCCATAACCGCTCCTACGAGGGATAAACAGAAGTTGATCAGCCTCTTGGAAATTCCACCTTGCATCATTAAATCACCCGCCAGAATAAAGAACGGGATGGCAATCAGGGGGAAAGAGTCCATGGAAGTGAAGTAAGTGTTCATGATCATATCGATAGGAACGTTGGCAGCCACCAGACAGTAGATAATGCTTGCCGCTCCCAGCGCAATCATGATAGGCACATGGAAACAAAGAATTGCTAAAAACAAGCCAATTAATATCAATCCTTCCATTATTCGTTCACCTCCTTGCTGGCTTTTATAGCTGCTTCAACAGTCTCATCATCGGTCTCTTCTTTTTCTTTAAGCAGTTCCGGATTCTTGATCAAGCGTATCTCAAGCTGGATCAAACGGATAGCCCAGAGAATATGTCCTATTGGTATTATCGTATATACCACCCACATCGGTATTCCCATTCCCAGCGAGATTCCACCGGAAGCGCGGAGACCGAATACAAGATTGGAGCTGAAGTATACAACCACGATGCAGTATACGAAAAAGATTACATTGCTGAATAGCTTCAAATAAGGTCTGGCTTTACGCGGCCATAATGCCAGGACCACATCAATCTTAATATGAGCATTCTTATAGATCGCCGCTGATGTTGCAAGATATGCAAACCAGATTAACATGTATCGAGCAGCCTCATCTGCCCAACCGACAGTTGAATTCAGGACATACCTTGAAAAAACTTGCTGTGTCAAGATAGCAAGCATTGTAAGTGCCAGAATTACACAGAGGTTGGCCTCGATATCATTGTACCATTTTTCCTTTTTTTCCAAGTTCTCACCGCCTTAAGTCTTACAGTGGTTCAATATTGCTTGTAAATTTAAGACAGCCGTTCTGGGATTTCTTATCCGTCATGCCCATACAGTCACTCCGCTGTCCGGCTGTCTTAAAAGCTTATTAATTCAGTCTTGCTATGATAGAATTTCTATTACGGTCTTTCTTTTCCAAGCAGTGCCAGAACTTCATCCATAACGCCTTCTCCGGGCAGATCATAGAATTCATCCCAGACGGCTTTCGTAGCTTCCTTGAAGGGAACCAGCTCTGCGTCGGTGTATTCTCTCACATCAACGCCTTCTACATCTTCAAGATCTTTGATGGACTGTGCATCCGCGGCTTCTTCAAGCTCACGGGCTTTTGCTACATAATCAACCATGGCTTCGTCAAAGATTGTACGAAGGTCTTCGGGCAGGGAATCAAGCCATGCTTTGTTTACTACAGGCAGGTGGAAGTGAGCGGTTGCTCTGATAATGGACAGATAGTCGATTACTTCGCAGAATCTGTCGGTTTCAAACAGAGATGTAGCGGTCAAAGCGCCATCTACGGTACCTTGCTGAATCGCTGTATACAGTTCACCGTAAGCAACGATGGTAGCACCGGCGCCCAAGGAGTTGATCAAGCCCATCTGCATATCGGTAGACATGGTTCTGATTTTCTCTCCTGCCAAATCAGCGGGAGTATTGACGGGGCCTTTTTTCGATCCGATGCTCAGCCAGCCTTTAACCAATCCGTCATAAACCACAACGCCTGCCTGATCTTCCAGAACCTTTGCCCAGCTCGCAGCCAGGTCGCTGTCAAGAACGGTGTAAATCTGATCCCAGGAATCAAACAAATACGGGAATTCAAACACCTTGTACTGGGGGATGTCAGCCATTGCGCCCAGAGTATGGGTGGGTACGGGTACCATTTGCACTGTGTTTTGACGAACGATTTCTCCGAGCTCCGTGTCGCTTCCAGCCATGGATTTGCTTCCATAGATGGTTACTTCAATTCTGCCTTCGGATCTTTCTTCCAAAATTTCGCCCAGGTAGGTAATTGCGTCAGCTCCTGCATCTCCATCGTTCTGAAGGTGCGCGACTTTGAATTCAAAAACTTCACCTGCAGGTTCTTCTGCACCGGTTCCAGGTTCATCGGAACCGCCGCCGCAACCGGCTAAACCAAGGGTCAGAACCATTACCAGACTCAACAGTAATGCAATCCTTCTTTTGTTAATCATCTTCTCTCTCCTTTGCTTCTCATACAAATTGATGTCTTTTATGATTTCACCGGAACAATCTCCGGTTATATCTATGTTAAGCAAGTACTGTGCCAAATATTTGTCAAAGGAAAATCTCATGTAACCCACTTGCAATATAAGCCTTTGTTTCTTTCACCTATTATTATATACTAAATATTCGATTCCAATCAAATGGCACAGTATGTGACAATTGGGGGCATGCGGGGATTGTTTGTGTCTTTTTGTCACTCTCGCACGCCCATTCCCTCCTTCTACAGAAAGTGGACCGCCTTGTCCACCGCAGCCTCAAAGGCTTCCATAAGGGCCTCCGATACGGTGGGATGGGGGTGAATTACACCAGTCATTTCCTCTGCAGTTCCCTCCAGCTTCATGGCGGTGACCGCTTCCGCTATCATTTCTGTGGCATGGACGCAGTAGAGATGCATGCCCACGATTTCCTTGTATTTCGGCTCAACGATTACCTTGATCAGGCCCCTTTCCTCCCCTTCCACCTTGGCTTTTCCGCTGGCAAAGAGGGGGAATCTGCCGATTCGGACGTCCCCGTACTTGCTTCTTGCTTGGGCTTCCGTCAGACCAACAGAGGCAATTTCCGGATTCACATAGATGGCGCTTGGGATTTTATCATAGTCCATATGGGCAGTCTCGCCACAGATATTCTTAACAGCTACCGCTCCCTCCATGGAAGCTGTGTGGGCAAGCATGGCTTTTCCGTTTGCATCACCGATGCAGTAAATATTGTCAACCGAGGTCTTCAGGGTATCGTCTGTAACAATAGCCCCTCTTAAAGTCTTAATTCCCAGTGTTTCGCAGGGGACCCCGGCAAGGCTGGGTGCTCTTCCAACGGCCATGAGCACCTGATCTGCTTTCTTTTCCACAACAGACCCGTCTTTTTCAAATACTACCGCTTCCGCTGTAATCCCGGTGACCTTGGCTCCCGTATGAATTTCAACGCCCAGCTTCCCTAACATATCTGCCACCTGCCCGGTGATTTCTTCATCTACCATGGGCAGGATCCGGTCGAGGAATTCTATCACAGTGACCTTGCTTCCCGCACTGGCCAGGAAATAAGCGAATTCAATGCCGATGACGCCGCCTCCTATGACGGCTATGGTGGCAGGAATTTCTTCAATATCAAGAATTTCATTGCTGGTCAGCAGCTTCATGGCGGGGTCTATCGGAATGGGCAGGGATTTTACCTGAGATCCGGTAGCGATGATAATATACTCTGCCGTGATGCATTGGTCTCCCACCTGTATCTCATGGCTTTCTTTCATGATTCCCTCTGACCGGTAAACCTTGACACCGTTGGCTGCCAGCAACCCTTCGACGCCTCCCACCAGTTGGGAAATAAGGGTCTTTTTTCTGCTTTGGACCTTTGCCATATTCAGCTTTGCGCTAGATACGTCAACACCTTCCACTCCAAAGGATGTAGCCTTTTTTACCTCTTCCAGCGCCTGAACACTTCTTAGAAGAGCTTTTGTAGGGATACACCCCACATTGAGACATGTACCTCCAAAATGTTCTTTCTCAACGATGGCGGTTTTCTTTCCGGCTTGCGCCGCTTTGATGGCGGCAACATAACCTCCCGGCCCGCCTCCTAAGACGACCACATCAAAGTCATATTTGTTCTCTGTTTTCGCTTCTGTGACATTCGGGAGTTTTTCCGGCTTGGACGGGGCATCTTTTATCTGTGTCGGCGTGGAAATCTCTCTTCCCAGCTGCTTCTCCGCATCTGTCAGGAGATCGCTTATATCTTCATCCGCTGTTCCGATAATCGCGATAGGCAATGTCACAGGCAGCTTATCTCCTTCTTCCAGGAAAAGCTTTCTAACAACTCCGCTCCCGGTAGCTTCAATATCTATGCTTGTCTTGTCTGTCTCCACCGAAAAGAGGGGTTCCCCCTTCTTTACGGTCTCTCCTTCTTTTTTATACCATTTTACGATTTTACCTTCGCTCATATTAAAACCGAGCTTCGGCATGATGATCTGTTCAGCCATATCTTTAATTATGCCTCCTATTTTGTTACAGGAACAAGCGCACCGGCTGTTCCAGCAACGCCTTGATTTCTGCCACTGCTTGTGCCGCTAAAAGTCCGTCTATGACACGATGATCCGCAGAAAGGGTTATGTTCATCATAGGCTTGATTGCCACTTCTTTTTCGCCCTTCTCGTTTACGATGACAACCGGTTCATCCTTTGTGGCGCTTACTGCAAGAATACCCGACTCCGGCGGGTTGATGATGGCCGTGAATTGATCGATGCCGAACATGCCCAAGTTGGAGATGGTAAAGGTTCCTCCCGAATATTCGTCCGGAGTAAGCCTGCCCTCCCTGGCCTTATCGATTAATGCGGATGAGGCTTTGGATATTTCCAGCACACTCATATTCTGGCTGTTCTTTACCACGGGAACAATCAGGCCGGAGGGAGATGCCACTGCGATTCCTATGTTGATTGATTTATATTTTTCGATGGTATCACCGACCAGAGACACATTGATATCCGGATATTTTTGCAGCGTCAAAACAACCGCTTTTGCAATGTAGTCGGTAACGGAAGTTTTCTTTTCCTGGCTCTCGTTGACCTGTTTTCTGAATTCGAGCAGCTTCTCCAGATTGACCTTCTGCGTGAAGAAAACATGGGGAGCCGAGAACATGCTGGAGGACAGCCTTTCCCCAATGATTTTTCTCACACCGGTGTAGGGAACTTTTTCAAGAATTTCTTTGCCGCCCTGCGTAGATGCCGGCACTTCTTCGACAGGCCTTGAAGAACCCGATACCCCTTCTACATCTCTCTTCATGATCTTGCCGCCGATGCCTGTGCCAGCCATGGAGGAAAGATCCATACCTGCTGCCTCCGCCATCTTTTTCGCGAGAGGAGTGGCTGTTACTTTCGAAGCGGAAGCAGCGTAATCCAGCACGTCCTTTTCACAAATGCCGCCTTGAAAGCCTGTTCCTTTGATATCAACCGATGCAAGGTCGATCCCCATTTCCTCTGCCACTCTTCTTGCCCTTGGAGATGCCATGTTTCTCCCTGTCACAACTGTCTTTGCAGAGTCTTTCGTGATCTTCGCTGTAACCTCTTCTTCCCTTTCAGCCGACAAGACAGGAGCCTCGTTTTTCATGACAGCGGGAGCTTCTTTGCCCAACTGCCCATAAGCGTCAGCTATCATTGCATTGATGTTTTCTTTTAAATCAGCGATGATGGCGATTGGAAGCGTCACCGCCAGCTTGTCACCTTCTTCGATAAAAAGCTTTCGGACGTAGCCATCGCCTGTAGACTCGATGTCGATGTTGGTCTTATCCGTTTCCACGGAAAACAGGGCTTCTCCCTTTTTAATGGCGTCGCCTTCGCTTTTATACCATTTTACCAGTTTTCCTTCATTCATATTAAAGCCTAATTTAGGCATTATCACTAAATCCGCCATAACTACCTCCTCAAGTTTCGCCTTGCTATTTCACCATCTCAATGACCTTTTTATAGATCCTGTCAACAGACGGTATGATTGGGAACTCCAACGAAGGGCTGAATGGCAGCGGCACATTGGGAGTATTGACCCGTCCCACCGGTGCATCCAGATAGTAAAAAGCGTTCTCCATGATCTGGAATCCGATTTCCGCTCCTACTCCACATCTTTCATGGGCTTCATCTGCAACAATGAGCTTACCCGTCTTCTTCACAGAGGTTGCAATCGTATCAAGATCGAGAGGCACGATAGTCCTAAGGTCGATGACCTCAACAGAAATGCCTTCTTTCTCCAGCTTTTCAGCGGCTTCCTGTGACTTCATTACCAGGGAAGAAGTGGCTGCGATGGTAATGTCCTTTCCTTCTCTTACAACATTGGCCTTGCCGAAAGGAATGGGCTCTACCACATCATCAATCTGGTATTTTCTGTTGTATTCCATCTTGTGCTCAAAGAAGATTACCGGGTTATTGTCTCTGATTGCTGTTTTCAACAAGCCCTTTGCTTCCTGTGCAGTAGACGGTACGGCTACAATCAGTCCCGGGAATTGGGAAACCATGGCCTGCATGCTCTGTGAGTGCTGAGCCGCCGAGGATCTTCCGGCACCAATCGGAGTACGGATTACCATGGGCACCGTCGCCTGACCGCCGGACATATAGCGGATCTTTGCCGCCTGATTGATTACCTGGTCTGCAGCCACCAGCAAAAAGTCCGAAAACATCAGCTCAATGACCGGCCGCAGACCTGTGAGGGCCATTCCCACTCCCATTCCTACGAAGCCGGCTTCGGATATGGGTGTATCCTTGACCCGCAAGTCTCCATATTTCTCCAACAGTCCTACCGAGGTCTTGAAGTTGCCCCCGATAAAACCGATATCTTCTCCCAGCATGACCACGTTTTCGTCTCTTTCCATCTCTTCATCTAACGCTTCACAGATAGCCTGTGCATATGTGAGTTCTTTCATTTGTCCCTACCTCCTATTCGGTATAAATGGCGAGAAAGGCTTCGGACACATCCGGATACGGACTTTCCTTGGCGAAATTAACGGCTTCAGCGATTTCCTTGTTCACGGCAGCTTCGATCCCTTCAAAATCGGCGGCTTTTGCTTTTTTTGCAGCCAAAACTTCTGCTTTTGCGCAATCTACAGGACATCTGGCCATCCAGTCTTCCTTCTCTGTCTCGCTTCTTCTCTTCCTGTAAGTTGCCGGGTCGCCTACATGATGACCTTGCCATCTATAGGTTTTGCATTCGATCAAGGTAGGTCCGGCTCCGCTCCTGGCTCTCTCAACCGCTGTTTTGGCAGCTTCGTATACGGCTGTCACATCCATGCCGTCCACGATAACACCGGGTATCCCGTAGCCGATGGCTCTGTCTGCAAGGTTCGGTGTGTTTGTCACATCCCTGGTGTCCACGGAAATACCGTACAGGTTGTTCTCCAGCACATAGATTACCGGAAGATCCCATGCAGCGGCCATGTTTATGCTTTCATGGAACGTCCCCTCATTGGAACCGCCGTCTCCGAAGAAAGAAACCGCAACCTGTCCTGTCTTCTTATATTTCGACATGTAGGCTGCACCGGTGGCAATGGGGATTTCCCCGCCCACGATACCGTTGGCTCCCAGGATACCTTTGTCCATTGCCATAATATGCATGGACCCTCCTTTTCCTCTGGAGTAGCCGTCAACCTTCCCAAGGATCTCTGCCATCATCCGTTTGATGTCTGCTCCTCTGGCGATGAGATGGCCATGGCCCCTGTGGGTGCTGCCTATGAAGTCGTTTTCCTTCAGGGCGGAGCAAACGCCGGTAGCAACAGCCTCTTCTCCCATGTAGAGATGGGCAAGACCCGGCATGAGTCCTTGTTTGTAAAACTCAAAAACCTCTTCTTCGAACCTTCTCATCCTGTACATGGTCTCGTACCAAGTCAGCAGTTGCTCTTTTGAATACGCCTTGACATTCATTATGAATTGCCTCCTGTTCTTATTGTTATAGGCCTTAATTTATTGAAATACTGGTTCTCCCATGGTTATAAGCAAATGTCATACCAACTTCCGTAGTTTCTTTCAAGAAGTTTCCGAAACAATTGACGGTTCCGCAATCCGGAATCCTTATTTGAGTTATCCGGCGGAATCTCAGGTACCGTAGGGCCCTTCTCGGCTGTGTCGGCCGAAAAAAAGGACCCTCAATATTATACGACTGGGACCAATTTCCATTTGCACATGTGCCAACACGGTGCACCATGATTTGAGAAGTGTAAATATGACACACGGGCTCTTACCGTAACCGTGATACCCTTTGGCACTCTTTGCACTGCCTATTATCACCGTCCGGTTAGACATTCATGCAACGCCGTGTTATAATGGCAAATATCCGTGACACACAAGACACATAGCATGATTGGTAACGGAAGAGGTGAAAGCACAATGCACAACTACGATCCTGTTTATAATGAACGGTTACTTTCGGCTTGGGAGAAATTTATAAATAATGAGGCCTATGATTACAGTTTCATACGTCAGGAAATACTTGAATCCTGGAAGCGCTCACGCTCTTACCTGGTAGATCCTTACCATTCGAAAACAGCTCTCCTTCCCCCGGATGAACTGGATAAGCGGATCCGGGACAATCAGTTCTTAATCGAAATAACCAGACCATATATGGAAAAACTTTATTCCGTGGTGAAAGGCTCCGGTTTTTATCTCCTGCTGGTGGATAAAGACGGCTATATCCTGGATCTGATCGGCGATCAGGAAATTATCCAACGAGGAAGGGAATACTCCAAATTGGTAGTAGGAGCAAACCGAAGCGAGCAGTATGCCGGGACCAACGCCATCGGAACCGGCTTGGTTCTGAAAAAGCCCTTTCAAATGTGGGGGGGAGAGCACTATGTTAAACCCCATAAAGATTACAGCTGCAGCAGCGCACCGATTTTTGATACGGCAGGAGATTTATTGGGCTGTCTGAATATCACCGGAAGGGCTACGGAAACCCATCTTCACACTCTGGGGATGGTCATGAGTGCTGTGGACGGCATTTCCAACGAGCTGAAGCGCAAAACTGCCTATATGGAGCTGGAGAGAGTAAGCAATCAGAGAAACCGGATCATTGAAACCATGACCTCCGGGTTGATCCTTCTAAATAAGGAAAATGAGATCATTCAAGTCAACTCCAAGGCACTTACCATGCTGAACCTGAAAAACAAACAGGTCGTCGGAAGGGGTCTATTTGAGTTCATCCGGTTCGATGAAGCCGGCATGGAAAGCGATGCATATCTGGACCATGAAGTATACAACAAAGAAGTAAACGTCTATCCCTTAGATTCCAAGTCGCCGCCAATGAAATTCAATATGAGCCTGGATTTTCTCTACGACGGTCAGGGGCTTCAGGACGGTATGGTGCTCCGCTTCAATGAGACAAAGAAGATCAACCGGCTGGTGAACAACATCAGCGGTTATAAGCCCAACTTCACCTTTGATTCCATTATAGGAACCTCCCACGTCACCAAGGACATGATCTACAAATGCGATAAGGCTGCCGGCAGCAGCTCAAACATCCTGATCCTGGGAGAGAGCGGCACGGGAAAGGAACTGGTGGCCCAATCCATTCACAATGCCAGCAAGTACGCCTCCGGGCCCTTCGTAGCCATCAACTGCGGGGCCTTGCCCAAGGGCCTCGTTGAAAGCGAGTTGTTCGGCTACGAACGAGGCGCGTTTACCGGCGCGAACAAGGAAGGCCACCCGGGGAAATTCGAGCTGGCGGATGGAGGGACCCTGTTTTTGGATGAGGTGGGGGAAATGCCTCTTGATGTTCAGGTTACCCTTCTTCGGGTTCTAGAGACCAGGGAAGTGGTGCGAATCGGGGGTAAATATCCGAAAACCGTAGATGTGAGAATCATAGCCGCAACCAACAAGGATCTGAAGGAAGCGGTGGAAGATAAAACCTTCCGCGATGACCTGTACTACCGGCTCAATGTGCTGACAATCAACGTTCCTCCCCTTCGGGAACGGGGGAACGACATAACTGAGCTGACAGATTATTTTCTGCAGGGCTTCAGCTCCTCAAAAGGAATCTATTATTCCGTGGATCCCCGGGTTTATACCATACTGATGCAATACTCCTGGCCGGGCAATATCCGGGAACTTGAAAACACCATAGAGAGAGCTGTCAATATTACTGACAACAATCGGATCCTGCCGGAGCACCTTCCGGATTCCATCCTGCAGACCGCATCCATTCCGTTGCAGAAACAGGAGGTGTTTGCCGATGATGAGGAGGGCCCTTCCAGCCTGAATCTGGAATCCACCGGATACAACCTTATCGTATCCAGCCTGAAAACAAGCAGAGGAAATGTAAAAAAAGCGGCCGAGCTTTTGGGCATCAGCCGCAGGACCTTGTACCGAAAGATGGAAAAGTATCAGATCGATTACAGCAATTTCCGATAGACTCTACCCGACAAAGGGTCTGTCCCCGTGCCTATAAATTCAATGAAAGGATGTAATCCGCCACGTCCAAAATCTGGACACCCGGACTGCCTTCTCTGAGTCTTTGGGACATTTCTCCCGACTGAAAGCGGGATCCGATCAAGGCTTCTCGTATCAAGGAGGGCAAATCCGTATCCAGCGCATCCGTGTAGATCTCTGCCTTTTCCACACGCCCGTCCTTCACGGAAAGCTGCACCTCAACTCCTCCCCATGGAAAGCGATGTTCCGTTTCGTAATCAAACTTCATGGCACTCCCCAGGCGCCATTCCCAGGAGCTGTGCCTTAGGTATAATTCTTTTATCTTTTCTTCCGCATCTGCCGGGAAGGAAAACTCTTGGAGTGTCCCGTAATTCCTCTCAAACGCTCTCCTCAAGGCTGCCCCCATATCTTCCACCGTCATTTCCGGATTGTGGTCTTTCAGATTGCACACCCTGGATTTTACCGAATCGATGCCCTTCGAACGGATTTTCATCACTGGAACATTGAGGTAATCCGCAAGTCTGGTCATGTCGGTACCGATGAGAAGGGTGCCGTGATGCAGATAGTTGTTCTTTTTGATGGAAAAGGCGTTGCCGGAAAACTTCTTCCCATCTACTGTAATGTCGTTGCGTCCCGTAAATTCCGCCTTTATTCCCAGGTCTTTCACGGCGTCCAGAATGGTTCCGATCTGCCGCTCCAGGTGGTAATTCTTCTCATTGGCATGGAAGGAAAAATTTAAATTTCCCGTATCATGGAACACCGCACCGCCCCCGGTCATCCGCCGTACCAGCTTGATGCCATCCTTGCTCATCCGGTCAAGGTTGCACTCTTTCCATGCATTCTGGTTTTTCCCGATGATTACCGAATTCCCGTTGATATAGAGATAGAGGATTACGAAGTCCCCACTCATGGTGTTCTGGAAATACTCATCGATAGCCAGGTTCTGCCAGGGGTCATTGGATGTGGACATATAATAATAGTATTTCATTGAATTCTCCTAGTTGGTTGCAGCATAGCCTCCCGCAATCAGTTTTTCTCCGATCTTAGTCTGCTTGCTCTTTTTAATCTGACTCCTCTTAATCTAGCAAAAATCGTTCCAACCACAGTACCGTCAGGTTATTCCGTATCACCTTGCTTAATTTTATCTCTTCGTTATATAATAAATACAGCACATATGACAGGGGGCACCCATGAATAAACTAAAAGAACTATTTACAGACTGGCGATACCTGAAGATTTCCTTCTATATAGCGTTTACCGCAGCCTTGCTCTATATTCTCTATTTCCTGATTAAGAACTTCAGCAGCGTGCTGGCTGCGGTTCTGGGAGTTTTGGGTAATATTTTTGCAGCCCTTTCCCCTCTCTTTATAGGCCTTACTCTGGCTTATCTTCTCAGCCCGCTGGTAGAAATCATCGATGGGAAGATCGTGAGCAAGCTTTTTTTTAAGCTTCCCGCCAGCCAAAGAAAAGCGGAGCGACAACAGGCAACGAAAAGAACTCTGAGCATTCTTCTCACATATCTCCTGATTTTATTCATCGGCCTTTTCCTGATTTACGCCTTTGCCTTCCTCATTGTGGGGCAACTGGTCTTCACAAGCCTGACGGGGGTGCTGGAGAGCATCGTCACATATTTTTCGCATTACGAAGAGGTCTTTCGAACCTTTATCGAGTCTCTGCCGGATAACGGCCTGGAGGACCGCTTTGAAGTCCTAATCAATGATATTGCCCAGTGGATTTCAAAGAATTTCAGCGCGGAAGCTGTGCTCACCTTCATTGCCGGACTCGGTGGAAGCCTGGTCAATATTGTATTGGGAATGGTCGTATCCATTTACTTCATAAAAGACAAGGACTTTTTCAAGCGCATCTGGCGGAAAACCCTCCATATCCTTTTCCCTATGAAGCATGGGGCCAGAATCAACGAGGTTCTCTACGACATGGACATGATTTTCTCCAAGTTTCTTAGGGGTCAGCTCCTGGATGCACTCATCGTTGCTATTATTACTTCCATCGTTCTGACCATCATCCGACTGGACTTCGCTGTACTACTGGGCTGCTTTGCCGGCCTGACCAATGTGATTCCCTATTTCGGTCCGGTTTTCGGTGCAATCCCTGCGGTGATTGTTGCTCTGTTTACCGGCGGCTTTTCCAAAGCCATCATCACCCTGATCGCCTTCGTAATCATCCAGCAGATCGACGCCAACCTGATTTATCCAAGGGTTGTAGGCTCAAGTACAGGACTTCATCCCGTATTTGTGTTGCTGGCTGTCACCTTTGGAGGCTACTTTTTCGGCCTTATGGGAATGGTGCTGGCTGTACCCATCGTAGCCTGTATCAAGCTCTTCATCCTGCGAAAGGTGGGAGAACTGGAATAAATCCAGCCCTCCTACTCCAAAGTTATGGTCGTACCATCCCTTCCCTCCAGGGCTTCTGCCGCACTGTAAAGGGATGCGATGATGGCCTTCTTTCCCGGGTTTGCCTTCGCAAACCGGATAGCTGCCTGTACCTTGGGCAGCATGCTCCCCGCTGCAAAATGGCCTTCTTCTATGTATCGTTCCGCTTCCGCCACGGTAATGGCGTCCAGATCTACCTGATTGGGTTTATTGTAATGGATGGCTACTTTACTGACTGCAGTGAGAATCAGCAGTGCATCTGCCTGTATTTGCTCCGCCAGCAATTCTGCCGCAAAATCCTTATCGATGACTGCAGGCACCCCTTCCAGGGAACCGTCAGGCAATTCTATCACGGGGATTCCGCCACCGCCGGCGGTGATTACGATGGTAGAATCTCCAAGTCCCTCCAACTGCTTCACCGTGTCGATTTCAACAATCCTTCGGGGCAGCGGCGAGGCTACCACACGACGCCAGCCTCTTCCCGCATCTTCCTTCATCACATACCCCTTTTCCTCCATCAGCAACTTTGCTTCTTCCTCGGTATAAAAGGAACCGATGGGTTTTGTGGGGTTTTGGAAAGCCGTGTCGTCCCGATCGACCACTACTTGTGTCACAAGGGTGACCACGGGATTATCTTTCCCCTCTTTTTTCAGCATCGTTCTCAATGCCTGCTGAATATGATAGCCGATATAGCCCTGGCTCATCGCACCTACCACATCAAATGGCATGACAGGAGTAACATCCTTTGCAGTTTCCGACGCAACCAGTATTCTCCCGACCTGAGGACCGTTTCCGTGGACGATGGCGATCTGATAGTTTCGGTTTACTATCTCAACTATGTATTCACAGGTTTTTTTGACCACTTCCAGCTGCGCTTCCGCCGTGGCAGGGCCTTTCGAATCCTGTAGAGCATTGCCTCCCAGTGCGATTACAATTTTTCCTTTACTCTCAGTCATGGGATCCTCCTATAATGCTTTCGTAGAAAAATTTCGGTTACTTCCGCCTCGTCTCGTTATAAGTCCTCTCTGATGATTGGCATGCTCATGCATCTGGGGCCGCCTCTTCCGCGGGAAATTTCCGAGCTTGGAATAGGCAATACCTTAATACCACGCTTTTCAAGCAGTTCATTGGTTACGTAGTTTCTGTCATAAGTGATGACCACTCCGGGGGCGATAGCGAGGGTGTTAGATCCGTCGTTCCATTGTTCTCTTTGGGCAGCGATGCTGTCATTGCCACCGCAGCGGATCAGGTCCACCGCTGGAAGCTTCAGCTCGCTCTTCAGCAGTACCTCAAGATCGTCGGTAACGGCGGAAATTCTGGTTGAACCTTCTTTGTCAAGGGTTATCTTGTAGAGATCCAAAGGATCTTCTATTTCAGGGTGAATGGTAAATTTATCATAGTCAACCATGGTGAAAACCGTATCCAGGTGCATGAAAGCTCGTTTTTGAGGAATGCGGAAAACTATGACTTTTACGAAACTATTGTCTGCTTTAAGCAATTTTTCCGCCAGACAGGAAATAGCCTCCGCACTGGTCCTCTGAGATAGTCCTACCGCAACCACTTCAGGCGACAACACCAGAATATCTCCACCTTCTATGTTGTCGGGGCCTTCGTGAGTGTACCATAGATTCGTACCGTTGGGGAATAAGTTATCATTATAGTTGTACATATATTTCAGCAACAGCGATTCCCGTTTTCTGGCTTCCGTCTTCATGCAGTTTACGCTGAGGCCATTCCCGATACAGGCTCCCGGATCCCGGGTAAAATAAAGGTTAGGCATGGGGTCTGTGTAATATGGATAATCCAGAGCCACCATGGCCGCCAAGGAGTTGGGTGCTTTTACTTCCATTTGATCCTTACGGATGCCGGCTATACATTGGGCGACCAGGTCATTCGGCGTCATTTTCATCAGCTTATCAAAAATTGCTTCGCTGGCATAGGGGGATAAGATGGCGCTTTCACAGATAAATTCATTGATAAATTCCTCCCTCACCGTCTGCGCTGTAAGGGAGGCAGCTGCCTCTTCCAAGAAATAAAGCACCTCAATACCGTTTTCTTTTAATACTCTTGCAAACTGATCATGCTCACACTGTGCTGCCGCTAAATAGGGGATGTCATCGAATAACAGTCTTTCGAAATTGTCGGGAACAAGGCCTTCCACCTCTTTCCCAAGACGATGAAGCAATACCTTATTGAGTTTTCCGATTTCGGAATAAACATTGACGCTTTGTACCATCACTACTTCCTCCTTACGGCATTCCTCTATAACGGTCTCCACATATTTACTTGATCAGCAGCTATAGTGTTGCCACTAATATAGCTTTTATCGAATGCATACGGTTTTCCGCTTCGTCGAAAACGACAGAATAACGGCTTTGGAACACTTCATCCGTTACCTCTCTGATGTCAAGGCCTTTTGTTTTCCACTCATTGGCCATCTTTGTTTCAAAGTCATGGAAGGAAGGAAGGCAGTGCATAAAGAGAACATCCGGGTTTTCAGTGGCTTTGAGCATTTCCATGGTCACTTTATAGGGGGTCAGCAATTTGACTCTGGCAGGAATCTGATCTTCCTCTCCCATGGAAGCCCAAATATCCGTATAAAGCACATCCGCACCTTTCAGACAGTCCGGTGTATGGCTGATCTCGATGATTGCTCCTGTCTGCTCCGCTACTTCCTTCGCCGCTGCCAGCACTTGCTCATCCACCACCAGTTCTTTGGGTCCATAGGCGACATAATGCATACCCATCTTCGCGCAACCGTACATCCATGCGTAGCTCATATTGTTTCTGATGTCGCCGCAGAATACCACCTTAATTTTATTTAAGGGCTTTTTGGAGTGTTCTTCAATGGTCATCAAATCGGCCAGAATCTGGGTCGGGTGATCCACATCCGTCAGCCCGTTCCACACCGGTACACCGGAATACTTGGCTAAATCCTCTACCGCCTTTTGTTCATAGCCTCGGTACTCAATGCCGTCAAAAAATCTTCCTAATACTTTTGCCGTATCTACCAGCGACTCTTTCTTGCCAATCTGTGAGCTGTTAGCATCCAAAAAAGTCACATGTCCCCCCTCATCGAGGCAAGCCACTTCAAAGGCACATCTGGTCCTGGTAGATGTCTTTTCAAAAAGCAATACAATATTTTTTCCGCGGAGCAGCGAGCCCTGTCCCCCTGATCTCTTCTTTGCTTTTAAATCATGCGCAAAATCCAACAAGTAACGAATCTCACCAGGGGTAAAATCCATTAGAGTCAGAAAGCTTCTTCCTTTTAAATTCACTGCCATTCTTCTTACCTCTCTTTCTAATAACTCACATCGTATTGATTCGGTTTCAATCGCATATACGATTCGCCGTTTTGTTGTGAAAAGTATCTGACACTGGATACAACTACATTAGCTTGTTCTCATTCAGCAACTGCCGCAACAATTTATAATTATACATACTTGTTGTATAATATTCAATCTTTTTTTTGTATTCCATTAAATTATTTTTCTTCGGTATTGCTTCATGTCACTATACCTGTTCAACTACAGCGTTTATTAGAAAAATCACACGGGCGGAAAGGATGCAATAATATGCGTTGCAAAGCATAAATATCAATTTAATCGGATTGCCGGTTTAGGCTGTAAGTTTCTCATAAAGACCTTAACAATACTATAGTGCAGATTTATTCTGTAATGAAGTACCAGCCAATCGGAATTTCCGTGTGCCAGTTCATTTAGACAGTCCGTTACATACTCTCCTTCAAAGCTTCCGTCAACAGTGGAATTCCTTGCAGAATCTGCTCTTCGGAAGGATAAGAATAGTTCAGTCGGATAAAGTTATCCCCTTTATTTCCAAAGGGATAAAAAATATTCCCGGGAATAAAGGAGACTCCTTTATGTCGGGAACGATTGACAAAATTCTTAAAACATACCGTGTCAGGAAGCTTACACCATAAATACACACCGCCTCTGGGCTTACTAAATTTCAGACCTTCCCTTACCGCCTCTCCCAGCCCATCGCACATGAGGTCACGCTTCTCCTTGTAGAGAGAGCATATGTCCTTCAGGTTGCGGGTGTATGTCCCATCCTGAAGATATCTGTTCATGAGATGTTGCGGAAGGCTGTCCAAGCTGATGAAGCGGAGTGAAACCAAGTGACGTAAGCTCTTCATCAGGGGTTTCGGACCCGAAAGAAAAGCAAGACCAAGGCCCGGTGCAAAAGTCAAGGCAAAAGAATAGATATAGATTACGTGATTACCAGTATCCAAGGCTTTTAAAGATGGAATCGGGTTTCCTTCAAACAAAATCTCCGAAGCGCTGTCCGCCTCTATCACAGGGATATGATATCGATAGGACAATTCCAGCAATTGCTTTTTCCTCTCAAGGGTCATTGCGATTCCTGTTGGATCATGAAAGCTGGAGTTCACATAAATGAATTTCGGATGATATTTTTCAATGAGTCCACTCAGCCCGCTGCAGATCATGCCTTTTTCATCCATTGGCACCGTAATAAGCTTTGCTCCGGCCAATGCTAATTCTCTATAGACATCCGGAGATACGGGTTCTTCGGATAAAACAGCGTCTCCGGGTTTTATCAACAATTCAATGAGATAGGCAAGCGCTTGATTGGCTTCCGGAAGGATCTGAATCTCTTCCGGACGTACCAACATGCCTTTTCCGCTAAGAAAAGTGCAAAGGTTTCTGCGCAGGCTGTAGAGTCCTTGATAAGGGGTGTACTCGTAGATGATATCGGTATTTTCATCCAGAATAGTTGACATAATTCTCCGAAGATCATCTCTCCCATAGGCTTCGGGAGGTGTGATACCACCTGCAAAAGATATGTTTCCCGCCGCATAGGATTGGGAGAATAGTTGATCAAATGTGGTTTCGAAGTTTATGAACTCCTCTTTGATGATATTTTCCCAGGATATGGGGGCAGAGTCTCTGAGACTCTGCCTGTCATTCCCTTCCGCATCCGAAATATGCTTTTCCCCCGAATAAGACACGCGATAGCATACCCCTTGATAAGCCTTGATAAGTCCATCTGCACAGAGTTCACTGTACACCTTGCCGACTGTATTTCTGTGAACCCCGGTCTGTTTTGCCAGAGCCCTTTCAGACGGCAATACGAATCTATCGGGAATTTGCTGCTTTAAGATCATGTCCCGTATCTGGTTTCTCATCTGAACATAAATTGGAGTGCCTCCACCCTGTTTTATCATGATCTCCATGAATTAATATTATGGTGGATTCCATAAAGTGTCAAGCTTTCAAGTTACCTCTTTTGGGTTATCCCGGTTTCGTTATTTTCGTTTTGTGTTGGGCCCCAAGGTCTCCTTCTTCGAATTGTGACCCAAGTTCTGGCCTTGCAGCGTTCCCGGAACAATCCCGTCCTGCATGGCTTTTTCAGACATTTCCACCAAAGTTCTGGTGATGTCGCCGTTGGCTCTTGACGTCAGGCTCCCTCTGTCGATATCCTCAAAATCCGCCACCCCGTACTCTTCTGCAATTTCGGCTTTCATTTTTTTGATATCCCCGGTCTTTGATTGATTTCTTTTCAATTCACTACCTCCTATCAATCCCTTAATGCTTCTGATCCTCTCTAGTCAAAGGATTATGGCCTTTATTCGCTGCTTGCATTGTTTCCTGGATTCGCAGCTCCTTTTCCGTCATATCCAGCATTTCTTTTTTAAAGTCACCGCCACCTATTTTCTCCAGATCTCTTATGTCCCCGTGAGCAGGCTTCTTCTTCAAATCAAATCACCTCCTGCTCATACTATAACCTCTTTTTTACAACCTATGCGTCCGGCACCTCTGAAGCGTAAAAAACACCGCTCTTAACGAGCGGTGACGTAAGCCATGGGATGATTACTCTCTTGATGATGCGGGACGTTCCCCATAATACTGGTAATAGCAGGTCTCAATCCTGCCGTTGTAGAGTTTTCTTCTTCGATCGGCAGGTCTGTCCCGGAAGAGTTTTTCAAATTCCTTATCGGAGGTGATGAGATAAAGGGACCAGGTTGGGTTTACGCTCATATAGCGCTTTAAATCCCCATAGATCTTTCGGATCTGGTCTTTCTCTCCTATCCGTTCTCCGTAGGGCGGATTGGCTATGATGATACCGTGCTTTTCCGAGGCAACCAGCTTGCTCACCGGCTGCACACGGAAATCAATGCAGTCGGCCACTCCGGCCTCTTCTGCGTTTTCCCTTGCGGCGGCTACCGCCTTCGCATCTATGTCCGCTCCGAATATTCTCACGTCTCTTTCATAGTCCATCCCTTCAAAAGCCGCTTTTCTCTCTTCCTTCCAAAGCTTTTGGGGGATGGCTTCCCAGTCTTCGGATGCAAAGTTCCTGGAGAGTCCCGGCGCAATGTTTCTGCCGATCATGGCCGCTTCGATGGGTATGGTGCCGGAGCCGCAAAATGGATCAACCAGGAGCCGACCCGACTTCCAGAAGGATAATTGAACCATGGCTGCTGCCAGAGTTTCTTTGATGGGGGCGGCCACGTCCCGAACCCGATAGCCTCTTTTGTGGAGTCCCGGCCCGCTGGTGTCCAGCGTCACCGTGACCTTATCCTTGAGGAGGCTCACCTTCACGGTGTAGTCAGCCCCCGTCTCGGAAAACCGGTCCACGTGATAGGTCTGCTTCAACTTCTCCACGATGGCCTTTTTAACGATAGCCTGACAGTCGGACACACTGAAGAGCTTTGACTTTACCGATGTTCCGTTTACGGTGAACTTCCCGTCCAGGGGGATCCATTCTTCCCATGGCAAGGCTTTTGTCTGCTGAAACAGCTCCTCAAATGTGAACGCAGCGAACTCACCCATGCAGACCAGCACCCTGTCGGCACTGCGGAGCCATAGATTTGATCTGACCACAGCCCGTTCATCGCCAAGGTAGGTAATTTTCCCGTCTTCACTTTTCAGTACCTTATATCCCAATCCTTCAATTTCCCGTTTGACCACAGCTTCCAATCCAAACGTAGTTGTTGCGATAAGTTCCAGTTTTGCCAATGTGCTCTCCCTTCGAAAAAAGCCCCGGGTTCGGGGCTTCTCACTTTATCCTGTCAGATTAAATTCAGATTAAACTTCTCTTTCTGTTCAACTGGTTGTTCTCCAGCATGTCGATGGAATTCAGAGCTTTACCCGTACCAATGGCTACGCAGGATTTCGGATCCTCCGCTATGATGACCGGTATTCCGGTGCGCTCTGCGATACGCTTATCGATGCCATGGAGCAATGCGCCGCCCCCTGTCAGGACAATCCCTCTGTTGCTGATATCCGCGGCCAGCTCCGGAGGAGTCCGTTCCAATACCCCGTGAACCGTCTCACAAATAGTCTGCAGCGGTTCCTCAAGGGCTTCCATCATCTGCTTTGAGGTGATTTCAATGGACTTTGGCAGTCCCGTCACCAGGTCTCTTCCCCGGCATTCCTGCACCACAACCTGCTCTCTGGGATAAGCGGTGCCGATGGTCATTTTCATTTCCTCGGCGGTGCGTTCTCCGATGTAGAGTTTGTGTTCTTTCCGCATATATTTGATGATGGCTTCATCGAAACGGTCACCGGCAATTTTCACGGAATTGGAAGTTACGATACCCCCAAGGGCAATCACCGCCACATCGGTAGTCCCTCCGCCGATATCGATAATCATGATACCGTTTGGTTGGGTGATATCCAATCCGGCCCCGATGGCCGCAGCCACAGGCTCTTCCATGAGATAGACGGATTTGCCGCCGGCCTGGGTGGCCGCTTCTTTAACCGCCCTCTTCTCAACCTCTGTGACGCCGGAAGGGACACAGACCATAATGCGAGGCTTAAAAAACCTTCCGCTGCCGCAGGTTCTCCGGATGAAATATTTCAACATCCGTTCCGTCACGTCGTAATCCGAAATGACTCCGTCCCGCAGGGGTCTTACTGCCACGATGTTGCTTGGGGTTCTTCCGAGCATCTGTCTGGCCTCTTCGCCGACAGCTACGATTTCGTTGCTGTCCCTGTTGATGGCCACCACCGAAGGCTCCTCCAGTACCACGCCTTTTCCCTTTATATAAACCAATACGTTGGCTGTTCCTAAATCGATTCCGACTTCATCTGAAAAACCCAATGACACATACCTCCCGATACAATAAATACATCAAAGGCAAAGCCGGAAGGCTTTGCTACAAATTAGTATTTATTATACCTAGTTTTTGACGAAAAAACAATTAAATTTTCCCGTGTTCCTACCGAGGTCAACATATTTGTCCGTGCATGTATGGATTAAGGTTTTATCGGCCTTATCGGCCGCAATGTGGCCTAGGTATTTTTAATAGGATTTTGGAACCATTTAGAGATTATACCCTTTGCATTTTTAAGTTCCCCGATCCTGTTCTTTTATTATTTGCGATTGTGTTTATTTGTAAAAATGTGTATAATATCAGGTACTTAGACAAATTTCAACAATAAGCAACATATGAGATATGAGGGTAGGCTAGAGATATTTCTTCATTGATATGGTCTCGAATGAAATTAAAATACTATCCCTGATAGGCTCTATCTGATTAAGGCACGACATCTATCTGAGACAATATAGTGAATGAACAAGCAAGCGACAATGGTTATCACCTCGTTAAAATAGTCTGAACCATAAAGAATGCCAATCGTCCACAGCCTCTTCCCGTTGCAATTCAAAACAGGAAAGTGCGCAGAAAGGAATACGTATAAAGCAATTGCATTGTACAAGGAGATTATATGGAACGGGATGTTTTAATTGCATTGTTTAATAATGCCGCGCTATTGTTGGTTTTGTCCGTAATCTACGAAGTCGTGTATTTGTTACCGTCCCGATATCGCCGTATGCAACCGGTTCTGAGCGGAGTTCTGATTGCGCTGATCTGCAGCGCGGTTATGATAATGCCCTTCACCCTTCAATCCGGAATCATCTTCGACACCCGTTCGATTCTTATCAGCGTAACCGCCCTGATCTTTGGACCAATCCCCACCGGAATTACAGTAGTTGCAGCTTCACTGGTCAGGCTGGGCATCGGCGGCATTGGCACCATTCCCGGTCTGGCCACCATCATAACCAGTGCACTTTTGGGTTTGGTTTGGCGGCGCTGGCTGTATTCGAAGCCCGCGAAATGGCGCTGGTTGAACATCCTGGCAATGAGCTTTTGTGTGCATGCTGTAATGCTGGCCTGCATGCTCCTTCTGCCCTACCCGGACAACCTCAATGTCATCGGCGCAATCGGTGTCCCCGTGATGTTGATTTATCCCATAGCCTCTGTTCTGCTAAGCTTACTTCTCATGCGTCAACAGTCGCTGAGGCACACCCGGGATCTGCTTACACAATCGGAGGAAAGATTCAAGCTCTTATTCGATAAAGCCCCCCTGGGATATCAGTCATTGGATATCAACGGGCATTTCATCGAGGTGAATCAGCAATGGTGCGATTTGCTTGGATATTCCCGGGAGGAGGTCATCGGCAAATGGTTTGGCGATTTTCTTTCCCCTGCCAACAGAGACGCTTTTCAACAGAGGTTTCCACTATTTAAAGCGCAGGGCTATATTCGTAGTGAATTTGAGATGCTGCATAAATGCGGCAAGCCCTTATTCCTTTCATTTGAGGGTAAAATCGGATATGGATTGGATGGCGAATTCAAGCAAACACATTGCATCCTGCAGGATATCACCAATCAAAAGGCAGCGGAAGCCGCTCTGGCCGAGAGTGAAAAAAAATATCGCAATATTGCCGAAAATATGTCGGACGTTGTCTGGCAGGCGGATATGAACCTGACGACCACATATATCAGCCCCTCAGTGGAAAAACTCCTGGGAGAATCCCCTGAGGAACACATGAAGAAACGGCTGGAAGAGAAATTCCCGGAGCAATCGCTGAGAAAGATCAGCTCCTTGTTTTTTGAGGAGATGGAGAAGGAAGAGGATCCGAACTGCGATAAGAATCGGTCCCGCACCATAGAAGTGGAACATTACAAGGCAGACGGTTCCATCATCTGGATTGAGATCAATATGTCGATTATACGGGATGAGTCGGGTAATGCGGTGGGACTCCTCGGCATTACACGTGACATTATGCAGCGTAAGCTGGCAGAGCTGGCATTGGAAGAAAGCGAACGGAGTAAATCCGTGCTTCTTGCCAACCTGCCGGGAATGGCTTACAGGTGTAATTACGACCGGGAGTGGACCATGCAGTTTGTTTCTGCCGGCAGCATCGAATTGACCGGTTATTCTCCGGAAAGCCTCATCAACAATAGAGACCTATCCTATAATGATTTGATTACACCCGAATATCGAGGACCTCTCTGGGAAAAGTGGGAACATATCCTTTCCGCCAGACTCCCGTTTAAAGATGAATACGAAATCACAACCGCCTCCGGCAAGAGAAAATGGGTGATGGAGATGGGGCAGGGAATCTATGACGATGATGGTAAGGTTGAGGCGCTGGAAGGAATTGTCCTTGACATCTCGGATCGGAAGGACATGGAAAACCATCTCAGATACATCAATGAGCATGACAGGTGGACAGGCTTGTATAATCGGGACTATCTGGAATTTCTTCTTGGCAAAGACGCCAGTAAGAGGGACGGAATAAAAAGAGCCCTGATCAATATCAATTTAAGCACGGTTCAACTGTTAACGGCAAATTATGGGTTTCATTACACACAGAATCTTATTAAAAAGGCCGCCGAGACCCTGAGCCAGTATTGCACCGACAAACGGTTCCTGTTCCAAACCTATGAAAACCGATTTGTTTTCTATTTTATAGACTACAAAGATAAAAAAGAATTGGTGGAGTTCAGCGAAGCCATTGCGGACTGCCTGGAATCCATATTTGTGACCGACAGAGTCGGCGGGGGGATCGGTATTCTGGAAATTAATCAGGACGATAAAGAAATCGATATCGATTTGCTTCTGAGAAGGCTTTTAATTACGTCAGAAAGGTCCATTACCGTTTTTGATAAAGACTTTGGAGTTTGTTTTTACAATGAAGAGCTGGAAGCCTTGGTAAACCGTGAGGGAGACATAAGGCAAGCCCTCTCCGCAATCGTTGCAGATGATACGGATGATGAACTGTTTTTACAGTACCAACCGGTTTGGGATTTGAAAGCCGGTTCCATTTGCGAATTCGAGGCTTTAGCCAGGTTAAGAACACAGAAATTAGGGCTGGTTTCACCTCTTGAATTCATTCCGATAGCCGAAAAAACCAAGCTTATTATTCCCATGGGCTATAAAGTGATTGTCAACGCGTTTCATTTTTTGAATAAGCTCAAGGATCATGGATATGACACAATCGGCATTTCGATTAACATTTCCGCCATTCAGCTGCTCAGACCCGATTTTACTACAAGACTGTTTGAAATAATAAGCGAGATGCAGGTTAACCCGAAGAATATCGGCATAGAGATTACGGAATCAGTCTTTGCTTCCGACTATGAAAACATCAACTACACTATAGAGATACTCAGAAATGCCGGGCTGCGGATAGCAATCGATGACTTTGGGACAGGCTATTCCTCTCTGGCCAGAGAGAAGGAGTTAAATGTCAATTGTCTGAAGATTGACAAATACTTTATTGATAAGCTGTTGGATGCAGACCCGGACAAAGCCATAACCAGCGACATTATTTCCATGGCCCATAAGCTTGGGCATTGCACGATTGCCGAAGGCGTAGAGCATGAGAGCCAGCTCAGATATTTAAAAGAACATGACTGCGACAGGGTACAGGGATATTTCCTCAGCAAACCCCTTGATCAGGAAGCAGCAATCCAGTTCCTGATGAAACAAGTATAAAACCGCAAGAGAGAAGAAAAGATGGGGAAAAGACGGGGGACAGACCCCTGTCTTTTCTTTTTTTCGCCTTCCTGCCGTGTCAACATATTCGCATGTGCATAGTATGAATTAAGGCTTTATTGGCCTTTGTCCGCAATGAAAACAACCGAAAGGAGCAAATGCAATTGGAAAACTATATTGACCGGGTCCTGACAGCCATGCAGATGGAACCGGATACAGGCTTTGCTACGGAAAATGCCTTTGACGGCACCCCGCTGGGGAGACTTCCTCTGGCCATGGCCTATGTGCCTTTTCAGCGCTGGGGAAGTATTTATGATCCCTCTCGAGCCTTGCAGCGAGGAACGATTTTTCCGGATTTGGATATGCCGTTCTGCGGAAGGGAGTTGATTTGATATGCCCGGTGCATCAAGGGAATCTTTAATGAAAAATCTCCAAATAATGAGCTTTGTTTTGGATGACATCGCCCTCTTCCTGCAAACGCACCCCAACGATCAGGCCGCCCTCCGATGCTATGAAAAATATATGCTGCTGAATAGAGAGGCGGAAAAAGAGTATATGGAAATGTACGGTCCACTGAGAGACGACAACGTATATGTAACAGATCGATGGACCTGGGCGGATATGCCCTGGCCATGGGAAAGGCAGGGATGACTTATGTGGACTTACGATAGGAAGTTACAATACCCGGTTAATATCAGCAAACCGGATGCGAAAGCTGCCAAGATCATAATTACCCAGTTCGGAGGACCGGATGGGGAGCTTGCCGCATCTCAGCGGTACCTTTCCCAGCGGTACAGTATGCCATTCAAACAGGTGGCGGGACTCCTGACAGACATAGGGACAGAGGAAATGGCTCATATGGAAATTGTCAGCGCCATCGTTCATCAGCTGACCAAGGACCTGTCTTTGGAAGAGATAAAAGCCGCGGGCTTTGACCCATACTTTGTGGACCATACCGTCGGCATTTATCCCGTGGCAGCATCCGGTGCTCCGTTCACTGGAACTTATTTTCAATCGAAGGGAGATGCCATCACAGATCTGGTAGAAGATATGGCGGCGGAGCA
>CAYOYO010000012.1:0-2224 GCA_964408195.1 uncultured Oscillospiraceae bacterium
GAGACCTAACCATAAAGGCGGGAGATTTTTGGGGTTGGAGTACCGGTGCAAGGTTTTATCCTTTGCTGTATATGCTTACCAGGGTTGGGCATTCCCGCGACTTTGATTCCGGCATAGAGCTTTCAAATGTGCTCCTGGGAAAGAATTCAACCTTGGAAGTGCACCACATTTTTCCGAAGGATTTGTTAAAAAAGACGGGTAGAAATAAAATGATGGTTAATTCACTTGCCAACTATGCTTTTCTAACAAAACAGACTAACCTTGCCATCACGAACAAACAACCGAAAGATTACCTGGCAAATTACATCGCAAGTTGTCCGGGTGCTGTTGAATCGCATTGGATTCCCAACGACCCCAATCTCTGGAAACTTGAAAATTACGAAGAATTTCTGAATCAGCGCCGCATATTGCTGGCAGCTGGTGCAAATGATTTCTTGAATTCCCTATATGACGGGAATGTAGAACAGGTAGCCATTGAAAATTATTCGGAACGAACCTTAGACTCTGATATTGCATGCTTTGATGACGAAGGCGCACAAATTGCTGCTGTTGTTATATGGATGGAGGAGCATGGGTTTAATTGTGGAATAGAAAACTACGATTTAATTGACGACAATGGGAACTCAATCGCTATCATCGACTTGGCCTGGCCCGATGGTTTGCAGACCGGACTGAGTGAGCCCCTTGCCCTTTTACTTAACGAAAGTGAAGAAACCCACCAGACAGTGAATCAGAATGGTTACAGATACTTTACGGATAAGGACTCTTTTATGGGGTATGTGAAGAGTAAATACGATCCGGAGAATTAGCAGGCGCCAGGAAACATTGCACAATGTAGTTTTTCAGGAGGTGTTAACAGTGGGCGACATCAGAATTTCGAATCAGATCATTGCTCATGAAGTATTGGAAAGGCTCAAAAGCGAAGGCTATGAGCAATTCACCGCAAGGCCCTGGAATTACTTCAAGCCGGATACGACTCTGTGGTGGCTGGTCCCTTCCAAAGAATGGCCTTCCTTTATGTATGGGAAACTTGTCTTATTCAGGAATGAAGCAGGCTACAGGGTGGGCTTTCATATTGAAAAGGGGATTTCTGAAACCGCCGGTCAGATGCTCTCATCAAAAAGGGCCCGGAAGCTGTGCCTTAAAGCGGACTGGGCCTGGAATGGCTTTATCGATGATTTGGCAAGCGGGAGATTTGAAACGGGACTAAAGAAGTCACGGCCGCAGCAAAGAAACCATTGAGAATATCCCTGCGGGCTTCAAATGTTACAACTGAATATGATCCCTATTCAGAAAAGATCGAAGGGCTGGAGACCGATCACAGCATGGTCTTCCTTTACGAAGATGGCAATCTCCGAGGCCTGCCGGATGAGCTGAAAGGAGAAATGCGGAAGTATGGAAGTTGCAGTAGCCTATCCGGCCTAAAGACCATTTTGGCGGGAAAAGAGCTGGAATGGTTCTGGATTGACCTGTATGTTGTTCTCCATGTTGAGGCTGACAACAGGGGACAAATTCCGGACCTTGCTTTGATTTTTATTGAAAATTGGGCAGATTTGTTTGGGATCAACTCTAAGTGATAAGGAGGAGCTCTTTCTATGATGATAAGCCCCGAAGGCTTCATTGCCAAACACAAAAATAAATCATATGCGGAATTGGTTGCTCTCAGAGAAGATCTTCTTGCCGAAATCCGCGAATTCGAAGGGAACGCAGAACATAAAAGCGAGGGATTGATAGTACATCCTTCACCTGAAGTACGTTACCAGTGTAATCTTGAATATTTGTCCAAACTATGTGGTCTGATTGCGGAAACATATAACCGTGAGATTGCCTGGGGAGACAAGATGCAAGAGGGTACATACCAATGGATTCTGCTGATACGGGATTGGCTGGAAGAGAATGAATTGTATGATAATACAATAGAGAAAAAGGTGAAAGAAAGGGCTGCCGGGAGGCAGTATACTTTTGCAGAACACTTGCAAGGACTGGTTGGGGCACTGATGACGTCTCAAAGACCATGGAGTGGGGTTGTGCCACATCTTACGGAAATAGATAAAATTTTCTTTCATTACGACGCTAAAGAGATAAAGAAGCTACCGGGCTCATATTTTTCAAACGCAGTCTTTAATATTAAATGCGGCAACAGGAGTACGGAAGCCCAAATGGAATGCCTTGCGGACAACATTGCCACGCTGGAAACAATTGAAAATGAATACGGGAGCCTGGA
>CAYOYO010000012.1:2234-27540 GCA_964408195.1 uncultured Oscillospiraceae bacterium
TACAAGCTGAAGTATATTGGGCCAGCCCTCGCATGGGAATATTTAAAAAATGTCGGTATAGACGGAGTGAAACCGGATACTCATCTTTGCCGGATGCTCGGCGGGGATCATATGGTTGCCGGGAATCATTCGCCGGCAACAAGAAGAGAAGTGTTTGAAACCGTTAAAGATATCTCTAATGAAACAGAGCTGCCGCTTTCAGTCATCGATAGTATCATATGGCACTTCTGCGCGGATAATTATGGAGAAATCTGCACTAAGCATTCACCAAAATGTTCTAAATGTGCGGTACGGGCGCATTGCAGAAGGAGCGAGAATTTAATAGAATTACCCCGAGCATGAATATTGTGGATTTGCATTCATGAGGCGTAAGATACGTAATACAATATTGAAACGAACGGAGTTTTCTGGGCCTTAAATAAAGCACACAGATTAATATATAGAGGACTAATCAATGAAAGAACTAGAAGTCTCAGCCGGCATTTTAATAAACAATGATCAGATTCTATGCCTTCAAAGAGGCCAGGGGAAGTATGATTACGTTTCCTACAAATACGAGTTCCCCGGGGGCAAACTGGAGGAGGGGGAAAGTCCTGCTGCTGCTTTACGGCGAGAACTGGTTGAGGAGATGAACCTCAATATTACAGAGGCTGACTGTGAGTACTTTATGACAGTGGAACATCAATATCCGAATTTCCACCTGACCATGCATGCCTTTATCTGCAATTTAGACTCTCGTGATTTTGATCTGGTAGAACACATCGACTATCGCTGGCTGAGCTATGAAAGACTGGGCGAGCTTGATTGGGCAGAAGCAGATTTTCCCATTGTCAATAAAATAATGGAGAGAATGATCCGTTAACACAAGCACGAAAGATGAGGTGTCATTATGCTACAACCTGGCTTATATGAACAAATCATTAACGAGCAGTTGGAACAGCAACTCTCGGAGATTCCAAGCCAACGAAAAGCGATTGGGCCCATCGAAAAGGCTGAGGCATCCAGAATACTGTCTCGGTATCTTGCTGATATTGTTGAAAAGAGTCTAGAATATTCATTTGAGAAGGATGACGGCCTAAAAAAACAAATTGATTTAATAAATGAAATCATTGCAGTTATCAAGGGGCGCACAGATGAAAAAGACTCCCGAAATTTGCACATCTCGGAAAATGCAGAGCAGCTCCTGGCCCTTCTAAAAGAAAAGGATCCTTTGCTTGCCACCGAAAGAAACGCGTTGCATGTAATACGACCGGAAACCTCAATATCTCAAAGTAGCTTGTTTACCGGGGCTGTTCACGAACCTAGCATGGACAGCGAATTCAAAAAAGAAATACTTACCAGCGACCGCATAGACATGCTGGTTTCCTTTATTAAGTGGAGCGGTTTGAGGCTATTATATGAAGAGCTTAAGAGTTTCACGCAAAACGGTGGGAAGCTAAGAATCATTACTACATCGTACATGGGGGCCACTGATGTCAAGGCAATTGAAGAACTTAGGCAACTTCCTAATACGGAAATAAAGGTTTCGTATGATACGAAAAGAACCAGGCTTCACGCTAAAACCTATGTGTTTTATAGAAATACAGGCTTTACCACAGCTTATGTTGGATCGTCCAATCTATCCAACGTAGCAATGACCAGCGGCTTAGAGTGGAATGTAAAAGTTACGGCAAAGGATCAGCCTGACACGTTGAAGAAAATTGAAGCCACCTTCGAAAGCTACTGGTTCTCCCGGGAATTTGAAGAATACAAAGAGGAAAGCAAAGAAAAACTAGCCCAGGCAATCAAGGCGGAACGAAACACAGAAAACAGCATTGATCCTGTTTTCAATTTTGACATATATCCTTATCCATTTCAGCAAGAGATCTTAGACAAACTAGATGCGGAGAGAAAAATACGGGGCAATAATCGGAACTTAGTTGTGGCAGCCACAGGAACAGGGAAAACAGTGGTGTCGGCCTTTGATTTCAAGCGTTTTTGTAGAGAAAATAAAGGAAAGCCCAACAGATTATTATTCATAGCCCATAGAGAAGAAATACTGAAGCAAAGCCTTGCTTGTTTCAGAGGGGTACTTAAAGACGCCAATTTTGGTGAACTGTTTGTCGGAACGTATAGACCGGAAAGAATAGACCATCTTTTCATGTCCATTCAGACTTTCAATTCACAAGACTGGATTAGCAAGACTCAGGAAGACTTTTACGACTATATTATTGTAGATGAGTTCCATCATGCAGCAGCACCCACATATAAAAGATTGCTTAATTACTATGAGCCAAAGATCCTTCTGGGACTTACAGCGACTCCTGAAAGGATGGATGGCCAAAGGATCTTTTCTTATTTCAACGATCGCATCGCGGCAGAAATAAGGTTGCCTGAAGCCATTGAACGAAAACTTCTAAGCCCCTTTCAATATTTCGGCATAACTGACGAAATAGATTTAAGGGATGTTAGATGGGAAAAGGGGGGATACGCTGTCCGTGAGCTAAGCAATGTTTACACCCTGAATACGGAAGCTGCAAAACGCCGTTGTAATATGATCATTGAATCTCTAAGCAGATATTCCACTGACATTGGCGAGATTAAAGGGCTTGGATTCTGTGTTTCCGTTGATCATGCAAACTTTATGGCTGAATATTTTAATCATCAAGGGATTCCATCTTTGGCGCTGACCGGAGAATCTCCCGATGAAGATAGAAACAATGCAAAGAAGAGACTCTTATCCGGCCAGATTCGTTTTATATTTGTAGTTGATATATACAATGAAGGTGTTGATATTCCTGAGGTGAATACGGTTATGTTCCTAAGGCCAACGGAATCTTTAACTGTATTTCTTCAACAGCTGGGGAGAGGTTTGCGCCTTGCCGAAAATAAGGAATGCTTAACGGTATTTGACTTCATAGGTCAAGCAAATAAAAGATATAACTTTGAGGATAAATTTACAGCCTTACTGAGCAACACAAACAGAGGCCTCCATAGAGAAATCAGGGAGGGATTCCCTCATGTTCCAAAAGGCTGTTACATTCAGCTTGAAAGGGTTGCAAGGGAACATATCCTTGAAAATATACGGAGTTCTTTTGGCGCAAGAGCGGGGCTCGTTAACCGTATAGAGAGCTTTGAAGAAGATAGCGGACTCAAATTGAATATACAGAATTTCACTGAATATCACCATCTTGACGTCAGGACAATCTTTGCCAGAGACAGTTTCTCAAGGCTATGCGTTCAAGCGGGAGTGAAGGATGACTTCAAGGAAGTGGCTGAAGAGGTTGTTACAAGGTCGCTAGGACGTATTGCGGCTATTGATTCCAGGAGATGGATCAGGTTTTTGCTGGACATCATTCCCCGTATTGGCAGTATCGACTACTCAAGGATGACCGCCCTGGAAAGACGCATGTTCCAAATGTTTTATATAAGTGTATGGAATAAAGTAATAAGTGACTGGAACAATGAAGAACTCAAAGACAATTTGGCAGCATTGGCAGCAAGTCCGGTAATGGTTGCAGAGTTGGTTGAGCTATTGCAGTATAATTACAATAGGATTGATTTCGTAGATGAACCTGTAGATGCGGGTTTTGACTGCCCATTGGATCTTCACTGCAGCTATACCAAGAATCAGATAATGGTAGCTCTGGATGATCCAAACCCAGCAGCGATGAGACAAGGAGTGAAATGGTTCCCGGAAAAGAAGCTGGATGTCTTCATCAACACATTAAATAAGGTTGAAGAACGCTATTCCCCCACAACAATGTACAGGGATTACTCCATTAACGAGAATTTGTTCCATTGGCAAAGCCAAAGCACTACATCCGAAAGTTCGCCTACCGGGCAAAGGTACATAAACCATAAAAAAATAGGAAGTAAGGTTCTATTGTTTGTCCGGGAATTTCAGAATGATATGGCAGGAACGGCCCCCTTTACATTCCTGGGTTTGGCAAATTATGTGCAACATCAAGGTTCAAATCCAATGAGTATAATTTGGCGCTTGGATAAACCGATACCGGCAAAATATCTTAAAAAGACAAACAAGCTTACATAAGATGAAACTTGGAAAAATTCGGGCATTTAAAGGGAATGAAGGGAGCTGATCGAATTGCTCGGTGCAATCATAGGCGACATCGTCGGCTCGGTCTACGAGTGGGTCAATATCAAAACAAAGGAATTCCCCCTGTTCAGGCCGGATTGCTCTTTCACCGATGATACGGTGATGACCGTTGCGGTTGCAGAGGGGCTTCTGAAGGGCGGCCGCAGCACGGATTACATTACCGCCATGAAGAAATACGGCCGTCTCTATCCGGATGCAGGGTATGGAGGGCGCTTCTATCATTGGATCTTCTCGGATAACACGGTGCCCCAGGCAATCATGGCTTTTTTGGAAAGCAAAGATTTTGAGGATGCCATCCGCAATGCCATTTCCCTAGGTGGTGACAGCGATACTCTGGCTCCATCGCCGGGAGTATTGCCGAGGCCTACTACGGCATACCCGATCACATCAGGGAGGAGGCCTTGTCCTATTTGGACGAGGACCTTTTGCAAGTCTGGGAAGCATGGCAGGCATATCTCCTGAAACGGCCAAACTAGGGGGGGTATCGCAAAGGACTATAACCTGCAGACAGCGTCATTTAAGGGAGAATGAAAGAAGGTGCCAAGATGAGTAAAGCAGGAGTAAAATTTGAAGATATTAAAGAAAGGCTGTTTTCTGCAATAGTAAAGTGTAACAAAATGCAATGCAAAAGTGTAACGAAAATGTTTACCACTTGACGTGGTAACCCAGTCTGAGAATTTTATTGGTTGATACGATGGCACTCTGTCTTTCTGATCTGTCCGCAATAACCTTGAACGACAACTCGGATAGATAACGGTTGAAAGTCAGAGGCCAAATTGGCAGCTGTAAAGAACTTGGCAATCCGCTAAGTGAATAAAGCTGGACTTGGTGGGAATAATAGAGTAATATAAAGTATGAATTTAGATTACTCGGAGGCGGCTATGTATATCAAACGACATTTAGAGGGACAAATCCTATCCGCATCCGGATACTATCCTGTCATCATGGTATGCGGCCAGAGGCAGGTGGGCAAATCTACGATGCTCAACCATATTAAAGAGACGGGTCGTCGTTATGTTACGCTTGATGATGCCAATGCGCGAAGGCTCGCAACAAATGATCCGGCATTATTTTTTGAAACCTATGGCTACCCCTTGCTGATTGATGAATTTCAACGTGTTCCTTCTATTCTGCTGGAGATGAAGCGGATTGTTGATCAAGCGGCGCTAGAGGGGAAAGACAATAATGGGATGTTTTGGCTGACCGGATCACAGAAGTTTAAGATGATGCGGAACGTATCCGAATCTCTGGCAGGGCGGGTGGCAGTTTTTGATATGGCCGGCCTGTCAACAGCGGAAAAGGAGGGGCGGGAAAGTGATCTGTTTCACCCGGGGATTGACTCTCTGAAAGCACGCATTTCCCAAAGCATTCCGAAGAATGTCCATGAGATTTATGAATTGATTTTCCGAGGAGCAATGCCCAAACTTTTTACAACTGACATCAATCGGGACAGATTTTATATGGACTATGTTAATACTTACCTTGAGCGGGATGTCAAAGATTTGTCTCAAGTCGGTAAGCTGAATGAGTTTTATGATTTTCTTGTATTCATGGCAGCGAGGACGGCTCAGGAGCTTAAGTACGACGAAATCGCCAAATCCATTGGTATCTCGGCACCCACTGCAAAGTCCTGGGTGTCGATATTGGAGCGCTCCGGCGTGATAACTATTCTTTCGCCTTACTATAGTAACATATCAAAGCGGCTGGTTAAAACGCCTAAGGTCTACTTTATGGACACAGGCCTTGCAGCATACCTTTGCAGGTGGACAAGCGCAGAGACATTGGAAAGTGGCGCATCGGACGGGGCTTTCCTGGAAACTTATGTGGTAACTGAAATCATCAAAAGCTACCAAAATGCGGGAAAACCTTCAAATTTGTATTATTATCGCGATATCGACAAAAAGGAAATAGATCTTCTGATAATAGAAGAAAGCAGATTATATCCAATTGAAATTAAAAAGAGCAAACACCCGGTAAACCCGGATAAAAATTTTTCAGCACTAAAGAAATTCAAGCTTGAAGTCCAGCCCGGAGTAATCATATGTTTGAGCGAGGAACTGATTCCATATAATCGTGAAACCTGGTACTGCCCTGTATCAGTATTGTAACGAAGCGTGGATAATAATCTCAACCCTGCAGGGTGATTTTATTGATGACACATTCTACGGGATTCCGGATGAGATCCGGCAACAGGCCTTAGCGTATTTGGACGAGGACCTTTTGCAAGTCTGGGAAGCATGGCAGGCATATCTCCCGAAGCAGCCAAACTAATGGGGGTATCGCAAAGGACTATAACCCGCATTACGGCATAAAAAGATTCATTAAAATGAACATATATTCAAATAAATGATTACAAATTCACTTTAATGAAGGAGAGACTTCAATTTCAAATGTTCTAAATGAAAGATATGATTTTTAATAAAACCCCATGCAGATCCTTTCCTATCTTTCCAAAAACAACAGGAAGAATAATATGGAAACTCATGTTGCGAAAGCATTATCCCTTAGAGCCGTAATCAGCATAATGCCGGCTAAGCACATGTACATGCCATGATGTTGCTAAATTGTGCGGGAAGTGAGATGTTCGGATGATAGGGTTATATCCCGAATAAATACTTGAATTTCACCATATAATATAATATTATGCAATTATGAGGTGAAAATATGATAAAAACAACCGCGATACTAATAGAGGAGCTTAATAGTTATGCAAGCCCGGCAAGCAAACTGTCCCGCATGGTTCAAAAGGGCGAATATATAAAGATTGTTAAAGGTTTGTATGAAACAGTCCCTTCCACTCCGGGTTACCTGCTTGCGGGGAGTATTTATGGCCCTTCATACTTGTCTTTTGAATTTGCCCTTGCTTATTATGGCTTGATTCCGGAAGCGGTATACACTTTTACTTCCGCAACCTATGATAAAAAGAAGAAGAAAAGGTTCGAGACACCCTTCGGCACTTTCACATATAGGGATGTACCCGGTTGGGTCTATTCCCTCGGCATTGAGCTGGTCCGGGAAGGCGACTATTCATTTTGGATTGCATCCCGGGAAAAGGCCTTGTGCGATGTACTCTACACCAAGGGCCCGGTGGCGAATCAGAAGGAATTGCGCGATCTCCTGTTTGATGATATGAGGCTTGACGAACAGGAATTCGGTAACTTGAACTGTAACGACATCCTTGAGTTGGCAAAAAAATATGGAAGCACGAATGTTCAGAAGCTGAGCCGCTTAATGGGGAGGATGTAAAATGGATACCATAATTGAACAAATGCTCAAATCACACAATACACAAACATTATACGACAAGAAGAACGCTATGAAGGAAGTAATGCAAGAGCTTGTTCTATGTGGCCTCGGCCGTGCAGGTTTTTTCAAAAGGGCCGCTTTCTACGGGGGAACCGCGCTTCGAATATTTTACGGACTTGACCGGTTTTCTGAGGACCTTGATTTTTCCTTGATTGAAGCGCAAGCAGATTTCGATTTTAATGAATTTCTACCGGCACTTGAAAAGGAAGTCAATGCCTATGGGCTGAATATGACCGTATTCGAAAAGGAGAAGACAAGAGACAGCAAAATCCGATCCGCGTTTCTTAAGGGAAACACAAAAGAGCATTTGCTTATCTTCTATACAGAAGCAGGTGGCGTTGCAGCAAATGAAGCGATAAAAATAAAGTTTGAGGTAGATATCAATCCGCCCCGCCTTGCGACTTTTGAACATAAATACAGTTTGCTACCTGTCCCGTATGAAATACAGCTATACGATGTACCATCGTTGTTTGCGGGAAAGATTCATGCGGTAATCTGCAGATCCTGGCAGAACCGTGTGAAGGGGAGAGATCTCTACGATTATGTTTTCTATCTTTCCCGCGATTCTTTAGTTAATCAAAAGCACCTGCGGGAAAGGTTATTGCAGTCCGGAGATATAGCGGAGGATTTGGCCTGTTCTTTAGATGAAATAAAGCAAATGCTTTATGAAAGATTTGATTCCATTGACTTTAGACAGGCAAAGGAAGATGTGGAGCCATTTATCCGCGACTCATCGGTGATGGATGTATGGAGCGCTGACTTTTTCAAAAAAATTACTGAAAGATTACAAGTAAAATGAAAGCTTTAAGGAGACGGTGCCCCGCTGTAACAATATTCGAACGTAATAATTCATGTCATAAAGATCTAATTACTGTACAATAAAAGGATTAACCCAATGAAAAAGCTAGAAGTCTCAGCCGGCATTTTAATAAACAATGATCAGATTCTATGCCTTCAAAGAGGCCAGGGGAAGTATGATTACGTTTCCTACAAATACGAGTTCCCCGGGGGCAAACTGGAGGAGGGGGAAAGTCCTGCTGCTGCTTTACGGCGAGAACTGGTTGAGGAGATGAACCTCAATATTACAGAGGCTGACTGTGAGTACTTTATGACAGTGGAACATCAATATCCGAATTTCCACCTGACCATGCATGCCTTTATCTGCAATTTAGACTCTCGTGATTTTGATCTGGTAGAACACATCGACTATCGCTGGCTGAGCTATGAAAGACTGGGCGAGCTTGATTGGGCAGAAGCAGATTTTCCCATTGTCAATAAAATAATGGAGAGAATGATCCGTTAACACAAGCACGAAAGATGAGGTGTCATTATGCTACAACCTGGCTTATATGAACAAATCATTAACGAGCAGTTGGAACAGCAACTCTCGGAGATTCCAAGCCAACGAAAAGCGATTGGGCCCATCGAAAAGGCTGAGGCATCCAGAATACTGTCTCGGTATCTTGCTGATATTGTTGAAAAGAGTCTAGAATATTCATTTGAGAAGGATGACGGCCTAAAAAAACAAATTGATTTAATAAATGAAATCATTGCAGTTATCAAGGGGCGCACAGATGAAAAAGACTCCCGAAATTTGCACATCTCGGAAAATGCAGAGCAGCTCCTGGCCCTTCTAAAAGAAAAGGATCCTTTGCTTGCCACCGAAAGAAACGCGTTGCATGTAATACGACCGGAAACCTCAATATCTCAAAGTAGCTTGTTTACCGGGGCTGTTCACGAACCTAGCATGGACAGCGAATTCAAAAAAGAAATACTTACCAGCGACCGCATAGACATGCTGGTTTCCTTTATTAAGTGGAGCGGTTTGAGGCTATTATATGAAGAGCTTAAGAGTTTCACGCAAAACGGTGGGAAGCTAAGAATCATTACTACATCGTACATGGGGGCCACTGATGTCAAGGCAATTGAAGAACTTAGGCAACTTCCTAATACGGAAATAAAGGTTTCGTATGATACGAAAAGAACCAGGCTTCACGCTAAAACCTATGTGTTTTATAGAAATACAGGCTTTACCACAGCTTATGTTGGATCGTCCAATCTATCCAACGTAGCAATGACCAGCGGCTTAGAGTGGAATGTAAAAGTTACGGCAAAGGATCAGCCTGACACGTTGAAGAAAATTGAAGCCACCTTCGAAAGCTACTGGTTCTCCCGGGAATTTGAAGAATACAAAGAGGAAAGCAAAGAAAAACTAGCCCAGGCAATCAAGGCGGAACGAAACACAGAAAACAGCATTGATCCTGTTTTCAATTTTGACATATATCCTTATCCATTTCAGCAAGAGATCTTAGACAAACTAGATGCGGAGAGAAAAATACGGGGCAATAATCGGAACTTAGTTGTGGCAGCCACAGGAACAGGGAAAACAGTGGTGTCGGCCTTTGATTTCAAGCGTTTTTGTAGAGAAAATAAAGGAAAGCCCAACAGATTATTATTCATAGCCCATAGAGAAGAAATACTGAAGCAAAGCCTTGCTTGTTTCAGAGGGGTACTTAAAGACGCCAATTTTGGTGAACTGTTTGTCGGAACGTATAGACCGGAAAGAATAGACCATCTTTTCATGTCCATTCAGACTTTCAATTCACAAGACTGGATTAGCAAGACTCAGGAAGACTTTTACGACTATATTATTGTAGATGAGTTCCATCATGCAGCAGCACCCACATATAAAAGATTGCTTAATTACTATGAGCCAAAGATCCTTCTGGGACTTACAGCGACTCCTGAAAGGATGGATGGCCAAAGGATCTTTTCTTATTTCAACGATCGCATCGCGGCAGAAATAAGGTTGCCTGAAGCCATTGAACGAAAACTTCTAAGCCCCTTTCAATATTTCGGCATAACTGACGAAATAGATTTAAGGGATGTTAGATGGGAAAAGGGGGGATACGCTGTCCGTGAGCTAAGCAATGTTTACACCCTGAATACGGAAGCTGCAAAACGCCGTTGTAATATGATCATTGAATCTCTAAGCAGATATTCCACTGACATTGGCGAGATTAAAGGGCTTGGATTCTGTGTTTCCGTTGATCATGCAAACTTTATGGCTGAATATTTTAATCATCAAGGGATTCCATCTTTGGCGCTGACCGGAGAATCTCCCGATGAAGATAGAAACAATGCAAAGAAGAGACTCTTATCCGGCCAGATTCGTTTTATATTTGTAGTTGATATATACAATGAAGGTGTTGATATTCCTGAGGTGAATACGGTTATGTTCCTAAGGCCAACGGAATCTTTAACTGTATTTCTTCAACAGCTGGGGAGAGGTTTGCGCCTTGCCGAAAATAAGGAATGCTTAACGGTATTTGACTTCATAGGTCAAGCAAATAAAAGATATAACTTTGAGGATAAATTTACAGCCTTACTGAGCAACACAAACAGAGGCCTCCATAGAGAAATCAGGGAGGGATTCCCTCATGTTCCAAAAGGCTGTTACATTCAGCTTGAAAGGGTTGCAAGGGAACATATCCTTGAAAATATACGGAGTTCTTTTGGCGCAAGAGCGGGGCTCGTTAACCGTATAGAGAGCTTTGAAGAAGATAGCGGACTCAAATTGAATATACAGAATTTCACTGAATATCACCATCTTGACGTCAGGACAATCTTTGCCAGAGACAGTTTCTCAAGGCTATGCGTTCAAGCGGGAGTGAAGGATGACTTCAAGGAAGTGGCTGAAGAGGTTGTTACAAGGTCGCTAGGACGTATTGCGGCTATTGATTCCAGGAGATGGATCAGGTTTTTGCTGGACATCATTCCCCGTATTGGCAGTATCGACTACTCAAGGATGACCGCCCTGGAAAGACGCATGTTCCAAATGTTTTATATAAGTGTATGGAATAAAGTAATAAGTGACTGGAACAATGAAGAACTCAAAGACAATTTGGCAGCATTGGCAGCAAGTCCGGTAATGGTTGCAGAGTTGGTTGAGCTATTGCAGTATAATTACAATAGGATTGATTTCGTAGATGAACCTGTAGATGCGGGTTTTGACTGCCCATTGGATCTTCACTGCAGCTATACCAAGAATCAGATAATGGTAGCTCTGGATGATCCAAACCCAGCAGCGATGAGACAAGGAGTGAAATGGTTCCCGGAAAAGAAGCTGGATGTCTTCATCAACACATTAAATAAGGTTGAAGAACGCTATTCCCCCACAACAATGTACAGGGATTACTCCATTAACGAGAATTTGTTCCATTGGCAAAGCCAAAGCACTACATCCGAAAGTTCGCCTACCGGGCAAAGGTACATAAACCATAAAAAAATAGGAAGTAAGGTTCTATTGTTTGTCCGGGAATTTCAGAATGATATGGCAGGAACGGCCCCCTTTACATTCCTGGGTTTGGCAAATTATGTGCAACATCAAGGTTCAAATCCAATGAGTATAATTTGGCGCTTGGATAAACCGATACCGGCAAAATATCTTAAAAAGACAAACAAGCTTACATAAGATGAAACTTGGAAAAATTCGGGCATTTAAAGGGAATGAAGGGAGCTGATCGAATTGCTCGGTGCAATCATAGGCGACATCGTCGGCTCGGTCTACGAGTGGGTCAATATCAAAACAAAGGAATTCCCCCTGTTCAGGCCGGATTGCTCTTTCACCGATGATACGGTGATGACCGTTGCGGTTGCAGAGGGGCTTCTGAAGGGCGGCCGCAGCACGGATTACATTACCGCCATGAAGAAATACGGCCGTCTCTATCCGGATGCAGGGTATGGAGGGCGCTTCTATCATTGGATCTTCTCGGATAACACGGTGCCCCAGGCAATCATGGCTTTTTTGGAAAGCAAAGATTTTGAGGATGCCATCCGCAATGCCATTTCCCTAGGTGGTGACAGCGATACTCTGGCTCCATCGCCGGGAGTATTGCCGAGGCCTACTACGGCATACCCGATCACATCAGGGAGGAGGCCTTGTCCTATTTGGACGAGGACCTTTTGCAAGTCTGGGAAGCATGGCAGGCATATCTCCTGAAACGGCCAAACTAGGGGGGGTATCGCAAAGGACTATAACCTGCAGACAGCGTCATTTAAGGGAGAATGAAAGAAGGTGCCAAGATGAGTAAAGCAGGAGTAAAATTTGAAGATATTAAAGAAAGGCTGTTTTCTGCAATAGTAAAGTGTAACAAAATGCAATGCAAAAGTGTAACGAAAATGTTTACCACTTGACGTGGTAACCCAGTCTGAGAATTTTATTGGTTGATACGATGGCACTCTGTCTTTCTGATCTGTCCGCAATAACCTTGAACGACAACTCGGATAGATAACGGTTGAAAGTCAGAGGCCAAATTGGCAGCTGTAAAGAACTTGGCAATCCGCTAAGTGAATAAAGCTGGACTTGGTGGGAATAATAGAGTAATATAAAGTATGAATTTAGATTACTCGGAGGCGGCTATGTATATCAAACGACATTTAGAGGGACAAATCCTATCCGCATCCGGATACTATCCTGTCATCATGGTATGCGGCCAGAGGCAGGTGGGCAAATCTACGATGCTCAACCATATTAAAGAGACGGGTCGTCGTTATGTTACGCTTGATGATGCCAATGCGCGAAGGCTCGCAACAAATGATCCGGCATTATTTTTTGAAACCTATGGCTACCCCTTGCTGATTGATGAATTTCAACGTGTTCCTTCTATTCTGCTGGAGATGAAGCGGATTGTTGATCAAGCGGCGCTAGAGGGGAAAGACAATAATGGGATGTTTTGGCTGACCGGATCACAGAAGTTTAAGATGATGCGGAACGTATCCGAATCTCTGGCAGGGCGGGTGGCAGTTTTTGATATGGCCGGCCTGTCAACAGCGGAAAAGGAGGGGCGGGAAAGTGATCTGTTTCACCCGGGGATTGACTCTCTGAAAGCACGCATTTCCCAAAGCATTCCGAAGAATGTCCATGAGATTTATGAATTGATTTTCCGAGGAGCAATGCCCAAACTTTTTACAACTGACATCAATCGGGACAGATTTTATATGGACTATGTTAATACTTACCTTGAGCGGGATGTCAAAGATTTGTCTCAAGTCGGTAAGCTGAATGAGTTTTATGATTTTCTTGTATTCATGGCAGCGAGGACGGCTCAGGAGCTTAAGTACGACGAAATCGCCAAATCCATTGGTATCTCGGCACCCACTGCAAAGTCCTGGGTGTCGATATTGGAGCGCTCCGGCGTGATAACTATTCTTTCGCCTTACTATAGTAACATATCAAAGCGGCTGGTTAAAACGCCTAAGGTCTACTTTATGGACACAGGCCTTGCAGCATACCTTTGCAGGTGGACAAGCGCAGAGACATTGGAAAGTGGCGCATCGGACGGGGCTTTCCTGGAAACTTATGTGGTAACTGAAATCATCAAAAGCTACCAAAATGCGGGAAAACCTTCAAATTTGTATTATTATCGCGATATCGACAAAAAGGAAATAGATCTTCTGATAATAGAAGAAAGCAGATTATATCCAATTGAAATTAAAAAGAGCAAACACCCGGTAAACCCGGATAAAAATTTTTCAGCACTAAAGAAATTCAAGCTTGAAGTCCAGCCCGGAGTAATCATATGTTTGAGCGAGGAACTGATTCCATATAATCGTGAAACCTGGTACTGCCCTGTATCAGTATTGTAACGAAGCGTGGATAATAATCTCAACCCTGCAGGGTGATTTTATTGATGACACATTCTACGGGATTCCGGATGAGATCCGGCAACAGGCCTTAGCGTATTTGGACGAGGACCTTTTGCAAGTCTGGGAAGCATGGCAGGCATATCTCCCGAAGCAGCCAAACTAATGGGGGTATCGCAAAGGACTATAACCCGCATTACGGCATAAAAAGATTCATTAAAATGAACATATATTCAAATAAATGATTACAAATTCACTTTAATGAAGGAGAGACTTCAATTTCAAATGTTCTAAATGAAAGATATGATTTTTAATAAAACCCCATGCAGATCCTTTCCTATCTTTCCAAAAACAACAGGAAGAATAATATGGAAACTCATGTTGCGAAAGCATTATCCCTTAGAGCCGTAATCAGCATAATGCCGGCTAAGCACATGTACATGCCATGATGTTGCTAAATTGTGCGGGAAGTGAGATGTTCGGATGATAGGGTTATATCCCGAATAAATACTTGAATTTCACCATATAATATAATATTATGCAATTATGAGGTGAAAATATGATAAAAACAACCGCGATACTAATAGAGGAGCTTAATAGTTATGCAAGCCCGGCAAGCAAACTGTCCCGCATGGTTCAAAAGGGCGAATATATAAAGATTGTTAAAGGTTTGTATGAAACAGTCCCTTCCACTCCGGGTTACCTGCTTGCGGGGAGTATTTATGGCCCTTCATACTTGTCTTTTGAATTTGCCCTTGCTTATTATGGCTTGATTCCGGAAGCGGTATACACTTTTACTTCCGCAACCTATGATAAAAAGAAGAAGAAAAGGTTCGAGACACCCTTCGGCACTTTCACATATAGGGATGTACCCGGTTGGGTCTATTCCCTCGGCATTGAGCTGGTCCGGGAAGGCGACTATTCATTTTGGATTGCATCCCGGGAAAAGGCCTTGTGCGATGTACTCTACACCAAGGGCCCGGTGGCGAATCAGAAGGAATTGCGCGATCTCCTGTTTGATGATATGAGGCTTGACGAACAGGAATTCGGTAACTTGAACTGTAACGACATCCTTGAGTTGGCAAAAAAATATGGAAGCACGAATGTTCAGAAGCTGAGCCGCTTAATGGGGAGGATGTAAAATGGATACCATAATTGAACAAATGCTCAAATCACACAATACACAAACATTATACGACAAGAAGAACGCTATGAAGGAAGTAATGCAAGAGCTTGTTCTATGTGGCCTCGGCCGTGCAGGTTTTTTCAAAAGGGCCGCTTTCTACGGGGGAACCGCGCTTCGAATATTTTACGGACTTGACCGGTTTTCTGAGGACCTTGATTTTTCCTTGATTGAAGCGCAAGCAGATTTCGATTTTAATGAATTTCTACCGGCACTTGAAAAGGAAGTCAATGCCTATGGGCTGAATATGACCGTATTCGAAAAGGAGAAGACAAGAGACAGCAAAATCCGATCCGCGTTTCTTAAGGGAAACACAAAAGAGCATTTGCTTATCTTCTATACAGAAGCAGGTGGCGTTGCAGCAAATGAAGCGATAAAAATAAAGTTTGAGGTAGATATCAATCCGCCCCGCCTTGCGACTTTTGAACATAAATACAGTTTGCTACCTGTCCCGTATGAAATACAGCTATACGATGTACCATCGTTGTTTGCGGGAAAGATTCATGCGGTAATCTGCAGATCCTGGCAGAACCGTGTGAAGGGGAGAGATCTCTACGATTATGTTTTCTATCTTTCCCGCGATTCTTTAGTTAATCAAAAGCACCTGCGGGAAAGGTTATTGCAGTCCGGAGATATAGCGGAGGATTTGGCCTGTTCTTTAGATGAAATAAAGCAAATGCTTTATGAAAGATTTGATTCCATTGACTTTAGACAGGCAAAGGAAGATGTGGAGCCATTTATCCGCGACTCATCGGTGATGGATGTATGGAGCGCTGACTTTTTCAAAAAAATTACTGAAAGATTACAAGTAAAATGAAAGCTTTCAGGAGACAGAATACATACTCTGGTTACAAATACAAAATAGATTGGAGAATAAGGAGGATGAACAACGATGAGTTACATATTTCAAATTGTTGAAACCGAGAAACAGCCGGTACTATCGGTACAAACAACAACCTCTGCGGTGAACCTGCCAAGTGTAGTGAGCAAAGTATATGGATCGATTTTAAATTATATTAGTGAAAGCGGTGAGGAACCGTTGGGACCGGCATTTATTGCCTATTACAACATGGATATGGAAAATCTTACTGTGGAAATTGGGTTTCCGGTTGCCAAGGAAATAGCAGGAAAAGGAGATGTTATGCTTAGATATATTCCTGCGGGTAAAAAAGCAACAGGTTTTCATAAGGGAGCTTATCAGGAAATGAGCCCTCTTTATGAGAAACTGGCAGCTTGGATAAACCAAAAGGGATATGAACCGACTGGAGTGGTTTATGAATACTATTATAATTCTCCCCAGGAGATACCAGAAAGTGAATTGCTCACAAAGGTGGAATTCTTGCTTAAATAATAGAACTCTGACTTTGTACAGGAACTTGCGGTGAATATGCAAATGAATTAAAAAAATACGGTGGTTATAATGATTAACATAAATTTATGGAGGGTGCAATTTACAGAATTACTCAAGGATACATTTGGGGATCGCATTTATTTTGTGGGTCTACAAGGTAGTTACGGAAGAGGTGAAGCAACCGAATCGAGTGACATTGATGTGGTAGTGACATTAGATAAGCTAACAGTAGACGATATAAAAACATATAACGATATGATTGATACTCTGCCTCACCGAAAGAAGTTGTGCGGCTTCCTTTCAGGGAAAGATGAACTCACAAATTGGGAACCTTCTGATTTATTTCAGTTTTATTATGATACAACACCGATTTTCGGTACTCTTGATGAGTTGCTGACAAAAATAAATAATGAAGCGGTCGATCGTGCTGTTAAAATAGGGGCTTGCAACATCTACCACGGATGTGTGCACAATATGTTATATGAAAAAAGTGAAGATATAGTGCGTGGGCTATATAAGTCAGCATCTTTTATTATACAGGCTATTGTATTCAAGAATACAGGCAAATATAGTAGGCATCGAAAAGACTTGCTTGATGCAGTGAACGATGAAGAGACAGCTATTTTAAATGACTTTGTTGCTCTGAAAAACGGTGCCACGGTAGAATTTGATGCAATGTCAGAGCGTTTATTTAATTGGGCAAAGAAGCTTATAAAGATATAAAGGGCCCCCGATATGCATCTTATTCAGTACCCGTATCAAATATATGCTTACATTTCAATGAGCTTTATGATAGACTATGTGAGGTTTTTTGACTATATAACAGACTGACTACGAATAAAGAGTAACGAATTGATGAAACCGATCTTGAACTATATAAAGAAAGAAGTGGCACTATGCATATCTTTGCTACTGGCTCTTGTATCCATGGCATTTGTGCCATTGGACAATGAATATATTAGTTACATTGATTTTCACACATTAACCATCCTGTTCAGCTTGATGATTGTTATGGCCGGACTGCGAAGCCTGGGCATATTTTCAATGATAGGGAGTTGGATGCTGGAAAAGACGTGCAATGTGCGAAGCTTATCAATTGTCTTGGTGTTGCTATGCTTTGGATTTAGCATGGTTATTACCAACGATGTCGCACTCATTACTTTTGTGCCGTTTACCATTGATGTGCTTTTGATGGCCGGTCTGAAGAATTATCTGATTCGGATTATTGTGTTGCAGACCATTGCCGCCAATTTGGGCAGCATGCTTACACCAATAGGAAATCCTCAGAATTTATATCTGTTCTCCTTAAGCGGAATGAGTCTGGGTAATTTTATCTCATTGATGCTGCCTTATACTCTGCTTTCATTTATAGCCTTATTAGCTGCTTGTGTAATACTAATCGGCAAGAAAACTGTCGCCGTGCAGGTGCAATCACATCATACACTTACAGCAACGGAAAAAGAGAAAGCGGTTATTTATCTCTTGTTGTTTTTGCTTGCCTTGGCAAGCGTAATTCATATAGTTTCAGTTTATTTCGTAGGAGCGGTAATTCTGGCAGTGGTTTTTCTGATGAATAGAAGTATGTTACGCAAACCTGATTACGCTCTATTACTTACTTTCATTTCTTTATTTGTATTTATAGGCAATATAAACCGTATTCCGGAAATCAATCTTTGGCTTCATAGTGTTATACATGGACATGAATTACTTATATCTGTATTTGCCAGTCAGGTCATCAGCAATGTCCCTGCATCTATCCTCCTTTCCGGCTTTACGGATAATATAGCAACGCTGATTGTAGGCACTAACTTAGGTGGTCTTGGAACAATCATTGCTTCTATGGCAAGTCTGATTTCTTTCAAATATTATGGTACGGTAGTGGGTAAGCTGAATACTGCTTATCTTGGAGTATTTTCTTCGCTCAATCTGATTTTCCTGGCAGTGCTGCTGCTCTTATATTATATTATCTAAACGAAATCAATTCGATTAACTCAAACCCTCTGTAACGAAACATGGGAATAATATGATGCTAATATGGAGAATAATATTGATATCATTCCGATGGCGTGATATTCTCAAAGAGCTGGGAGGTGAAACAATGCAATATATCACCGCAAAACAGGCTTCGGAGCGATGGGGCATATCCGACCGCCGTGTTCGTTTGCTTTGCGCACAGGGACGGATAGAAGGTGTCGTGAAGAAAGGGCGTTCCTATCTCATTCCGGCAGACGCGCTAAAGCCGATTGACGGGCGCAGTTTGCGCGGCAAGGAGATTGCAGAACAATACGTAGCCTTGTTTACATCCATTGATGAGATGAAGGCGGAGCTTGACCGTCGTCGGCCTCTGACAAGCGGGGAGTTAAAGCGATTGCAGGACGAATTTCTTGTGGAATTCACCTACAACTCAAACGCCATCGAAGGCAACACACTCACGCTGCAGGAAACCGCACTTGCACTGGAAGGCGTGACGATCGACAAAAAACCGCTGAAAGACCATCTGGAGGCAGTGGGGCATCGCGATGCGTTCTTATATGTGGGTTCCCTGGTCAGCCATAGGGTCCCGATTTCTGAGAGAATTATTCGAGAGATCCACTCCCTCGTACTAATAGACAGGCCGGAGGACAAGGGGGTGTACCGGAGAATTCCGGTTAAAATTGCTGGCGCACACCATGAACCGCCGCAGCCTGACCTTGTTCCGGTGCAGATGGAGCGGTTGATTGCGAATCTGTCCCGCAATAATCGGCATATGATAGAAACGGCAGCGCTTTTTCACCTGGATTTTGAGGGGATCCATCCGTTCATTGACGGAAATGGGCGCACCGGGCGGCTGGTTTTGAATCTGATGCTTATGCAGGCGGGCTACCCGCCCATCGACGTGAAGTTTGCCGACAGGAAAAAATACTACGCCTGCTTTGACAGCTATTATCGGGACAACGACGCGTCCCGGATGGTGAATATAATCGGAGAGTATGTAAAGGAAAGACTCTCCCAATATTTGAATCTGTTACAGAGAGGATAACGGCGGCATTGCCTGCCGTTGACGCTGGCCTTTATCGATATAAACTACTCTGCAATTCCGGTATGTACTGCAGCGACCTTTGCCGCTGTACAGGAAGGGCATTTTTTTAGACAAACATGAAAGGAGCTAATATAGATGATCGGTAAAAATGATCTAACCATCCGATAGCTTTTGTATTAAAAAAGTCGAGCATTGTTAAAGCGGCTTTGGTACTATGTTTAACGAGGAGGGAAACGATGCTAAAGGAACTAAATCAGGTGATTGACTATATTGAAGATCATTTAACCGAAGATCTGTCCCTTGAAGAAATTTCTGAATATGCCGGGGTCTCTGACTATCACTTCAGAAAGATCTTTCTTTATCTTTCAGGGATGACCCTTAGTGAATACATCAAAAACAGAAGATTGTCAGAAGCGAGCATGGATTTATTGCATGGGGAAACCGTAACGGACGTCGCTTTGAAATACGGTTATCAGTCAATGGACGGCTTTACCCGGGCATTTAAAAAGTGGAGCGGACTTTTGCCATCGGACGTAATAAAAAAAGGTATAAGCAAATCGTTCCCCAAAATTTTATTTAGAATAAGCGTTAAGGGAGGAATGAATATGGAATTTAGAATAGAAGAAAAACCTGCGTTTCATTTGGTTGGTGTAAGCAGACGTGTTCCAATGCAGTTTGAAGGAGTTAATAATGAGATCGTAAAGCTTGCACAAAGCATAACGGATGAGCAAAGAAAGGAGATGCATTCTCTTCAGGATATTGAGCCTTGTGAGATTGTAAATGCCTCTTATGAGTCCGACACAAATTTCTTAAGGGAAGAGGGATATCTAACTCATCTGATAGGTGTGTTAACCACTGAAGATGAAGTAAGCAATCTATTAGACAAGGTGCCGGTCCCCCCCTATACCTGGGCCGTGTTCCCAAATGAAGGGCTATTTCCTTCTACTTTGCAAAACACAATGGCAAAGGTATACTCAGAATGGCTTCCTTCATCCAATTATGAAGTAATTGACGCTCCTTCTTTTTCCTTTACTAAAATGAATGAAAATAAAAAGGACTACGCCTATAGCGAAGTATGGATTCCTGTTCGGGAGAAATAAAATTTGGGTGGCAAACGAAACGTCCTCCTGCCACCCGCGCTACCTGCAACCGTGCCACCTATACTGCCCCCGAGTGAGCAAAAATTCAGGTTGTACGCAAAGATACTGTAAAATTGGCTTCCTGGTGAGCAAAAATTCCAGTTGTACAGCGAAAAGAGAGAAGAAATCCCTGTAAATCTACTTACAATTGGGTTTTTTGCACAAAAACTCCTGAAAAATGAGCCAATCTACATACAACTGGAAAATTTGCACAAAAGAGAAAGAGACGCGAGCTTTAGCCGGAAAATCACCGCAAGGTTGAACATGAAAAATGGCGTTGCACAAAGTGCAAATGAACCCGAACGCTTCCAAAATAACCGGAGTAGTCTGTGGAATTCGCGTGGAGGAAAACGAAGACCCGCTTATGCAGAAGGTACGCCTTTGTGTACCTCGACCATAGGCCCTTGAGAGCCCGATAGGAGGGGGAACTGCCTTGATTTTTAGCGTTCATCGTTATACCGCATCAGCCCCAGCTTGTGCAGCGCTTCACAAAAATCTGCCGGTATCGAAAATCGCCCGTTGTACTGATCCCGAAAAAACCAGTCGATGTATGCAGGAAGGCTCCCTTTGCAAAGACACAATTTCTGCCTGCTCCAGGGATCATACAGGCCCACTTGGCTCCTGAACTCTCTCACGGCGTAATAAGGATACATTTCGTCCCAGGATTGCGAAGCGAAGGGCCCGAATGCTATAAAGCACGTATTTTCTGAGTTCGCCTCCGTTGCCAGAGGCAGCCAGAATGGGGATAAAGTCAGAAGAAGTCGATAAACCCTGCTATCTGATTCCAGAAGGCAATGGTCATCAGCATTCTCACGAAGGGATACATGTGCGTCAGAGGATAGGAGGTAGTCCGCAAGCCGGCTTAAGTATTTGCTGGCCGCTATGCAGCCGCTGCCCAACTCCAGCGTCATACAACACCGCAGCTGTTTGACAAGTTTCTCCACGGAAGGCTGCATCTTTTTTTTCAGTCTGATGCCCTGGGCCTCCGCCCCGCTTACCTCCTCAAAGATGCCCAGATTTAGCAGATTACCCATATCATGCTGCGCTTGAGAATCGCCTGAGCTCTTCTCTATGCTCTGAATCAGCCAATCGGGAATCATTCCGTCAGTACAGTAACGCAGGCTGGCAAGAGACGCTTCCACAAGGTGCAGGCAGGGATAAGGATCATTTTCCTGCAGATACAGTACCAAACTTTTCACCCTGTCCATTTCGCTTTCCTTTTTTTATGGAGACCTGGAATGCAGGATGGTGAAAGTGCCTCAACATCCTGCGTCCCAGGTCGGTTGTTATACAAGAATGGTTATTAACGAACTTTGATATTGCCAAAGGTAGGCAATGCAGGTGGGATGGGAGGCATCTGCCAGGTACTCGTAAGAGGAACAGCGGTATCCCGGTTGATGATTACATCGATAACTGTCGGCTTGTTGCTCCGGATTGCTGCTTCCACCGCCGGCGCTATATGTTCCACATTTTCTACGCGAACGCCTTCTCCGCCCATGGACCTTGCCATTGCCGCAAAATCCGGATTCCATAGTTCGCCGTCATGATACTTGGTGCCTTCGTAGGTCTCAAAGTTGGTGCCGATTTGCCTGCCGCCAAAGTAGAATCTTTGCAGATCACGGATGGCTCCTATAGCATAGTTGTTCATGATGATCCACACAGCCGGCAGGTTATATTGTGCGGCGGTAGCAACCGCATGAGGCATCATCATGAAACCTCCGTCCCCACAGACATTGATACAAGTGGTCTCGGGTTTTGCCAGTTTGGCACCTAGGACACCGCAAACGCCAAAGCCCATGGCGGCAAATCCGCCGGCGGTAAAATGGGTTCCCGGTGTGTCTGAGCTCCAATATTGTTCAATCCACGGCTGATTGTTACCCACATCAGAGAACATGATTGCATCTTTTGGCGCCACTTTGCGGATGTCATTGATTAAGCGCCTGGGATCAATGGGCTGATCGTTGCAGGTCTTATAAGGGGTGACAAACTCATCCCATTCCTTCTTGTAGCCCTTCAGTTCTTCATGCCAGGCAGAATAGTCTCCCTTCCCGTCATGCTCGGCTGACTTTTCCATCAATTGGCTGAGAACCACCTTGATATCACCCACAACGCCCAGGTCAACGGGATAGTTTCTGGCTATTTCGCTTGGGTCTATGTCAACCTGGATTAACTTGGTGGCGGGGAAATTGTAAGCAAAACCGGGCTGCCAGGAGGCTGTATGCAGATCGGAGAAACGACAGCCTAAGGCAAGAATCAGGTCCGCATTTCTGGCGGCCTCAACTGCCGGGTAGTGTCCCCAACAGCCGCACACACCGAGGTGAAGAGGATGGCTGTCTGCTATAGCCCCTTTACCCATCAGGGAAGTGTAAACAGGTACATCCATTGCCTCGGCAAATTTCAAGAGTTCGTCACATGCACCGGACACATGTACGCCGCCCCCGGCCAGGATCAAAGGCCGCTTTGACGCTTTCAATTTCTGCAAAATGGATTCGATTACCTTGTCTTCGGTGCCATGGCGCCATGTCACATTGTCTGACCAGTCTGCCGGATCCGGAACGACTGTGTCGCCTTCTGTCTGGTAGAGATCATATGGGACTTCCAGATGAACAGGACCCGGTCTGCCGGTCTGCATCATTTTAAAGGCTTTGGGGAGGAATTGGGAAATTTGATTGACGGTGGTTGCCTGATAGCTGTGTTTCACATAGTTTCTTATGACTGAGGGGAAATCTGCAGGATGTTGGCGGTAAGGCTCCTGCAAAGCTCCGCTGTCAAACTGATCCGTGGTTACTTGCCCGGTGATCAGCAAGAATGCAGATGAGTCATAGTAGGCGTTTGCAATAGCACATGTGGAGAGAGCCGGTCCTGGGCCGGTGGAAACATAAACGGGAAGAGGTACTTTTGTGACGCGGTAATAAGCATCGGCTATGAATCCTGCTGCGGTTTCAATGCGCGGCCAGACAACTTTTATCTGATCCTGCTTATCATAGAAAGAATCCAACAGTCCAATTGCGCCGTGCCCGGCATAACCAATCATATAAGGAATTTTTTCCTTAAGCATATACTCGGCTACTACATCAGCCCCTTTTATCCTGGCTATTTTTTCTGGTTTGTAAATCATAGTTACCTCCTTGTTTTATGAAAAATACAATTTATACAAATGACCCTGTAGCCATTTATAACATCTCATTTCTGCCCTGGCTGCATCACTGAGCTTTGAAGGTTGCATTGGAGGTCGGAGTCGAAGTGGCGGCGAACAATGGGGGATGCAAGCCAATGACATGTGATGATTGCCAATCTTGTCCGCATTCATGTTCCTATTCTATTAAGACAGGCCGTAAAGTATGTCTCAAATGTGGGTGCCACATATGACGTCAGTAGGGAGGTTCCATCCTTGTCACATATGGCGTTAGAGGGGCATTCCTGAATGGTCCCCTTTATTTAATGGTGATTTTATGGATGAATTGACACATTCTAAAACGTACACTATAATGTACATCAAGGAGTGAAGAAAAGTGAAAAGCATTAATATTACGAGCTTCCGGAAAAACATCTTTACGATTATGGAGCAGACAGTCAAGTACAACGAGCCGGTACACATAAGCACGAAGGATGGCAATGCCGTCGTACTCAGTGAGTCCGATTATCTTGGAATGATGGAAACCCTCTATTTAACCTCAAACCCGGAACAGCGGGAGAAGATTCTGGCAGGCAAAGATACTCCGATAGATAAGTGTATCCCTGAGGATGAGGTATATTGGTAGTGTACACAATTGTCTATACAAAGGAAGCAGTCAGGGACATTCCAAAATTGAAAGCGGCACATCTGGATCAAAATGCAAAAGCATTAATAGACATTCTGAGAGAGAACCCTTTCCGAACACCACCGCCTTTTGAGAAATTAGCCGGAGATATGAAAGGCCTGTACTCTCGCAGAATTAATGTCAAGCATCGCTTGGTGTATGAGACTTTTGAGGAGAATAAAACCGTAAAGATTATTAGTATGTGGATGCATTATGAGTGATGTATAAAGAGCACTTTGGAAGCGTGTTGCAGCAACTTCCCTGTACCGGTATTCTTACATGGAGTATCGATGGAAGTTTATTATAACAAAAGGAGGCCAACAGTTATGAAGTTTAAGATGATTCACAACAACATCAATGTTTTTAACCTGGAAAAGTCCATGGCGTTTTATGAGGAGGCGCTGGGGCTGACGGAAGTGAGGCGGATCGCACCGGAAGACGGTTCCTTTATTATCGTCTATGTGGCCAATGAACATGCAGAGCACCGGCTGGAACTCACCTGGCTGCGAGACCGGACAGAACCCTATAATCTGGGTGATAATGAGATCCACCTGGCATTCCAGACGGACGATTATGAGGCAGCCTACGCAAAGCACAAAGCCATGGGCTGCATTTGCTATGAAAACCCGGACATGGGAATCTACTTTATCGCAGACCCGGACGGCTATTGGCTGGAGGTCATCCCCACAAGGTGACGGCCCTCCGCTTTCCGCGGAAAGTTGTTGCCTTCCGCCCCTTGCCGAAGCCCCAAAGGCAACAACAAT
>CAYOYO010000013.1:0-2027 GCA_964408195.1 uncultured Oscillospiraceae bacterium
GGTTTTTGCCATCGTGGAGGCTCTTACCATGGGGTTGACTACCATTTGGTTTACCTTTGGCGGCGTGGTCGCCTGCCTTGTGGCCATCGCCGGAGGCCCGGTATTTCTCCAGGTGATTGTCTTCCTGGCCGCATCCATCCTGCTCCTTTATTTTACAAAGCCTCTGGCTGAAAAAAAGCTGAAGGTAGGCACCGAGAAGACCAATGTTGAGGCCCTGCCCGGACAGACGGCTTTGATCGTAAGCAGCATCACGCCCTACAACACGGGTCAGGTCAAAGCCCAGGGGCAGATCTGGACAGCGGTAGCCGACATCACGGAGAGCACCCTGGAAAAGGGCACTACAGTCCGCATTTTGCGGGTAGAAGGGGTCAAGCTGGTCGTGAAGCCCCTGGAAGAACATGAAAAAACGGAGGTATAATTATGGATTCTATCCTGACCATCATTCCCATCTTGCTGTTAATCATCATCGCGGTATTGCTTATTGCCGCCAATATTCGAATCGTGCCTCAGGCCAACGCATATGTAATCGAACGTTTGGGTGCCTATAACGGAACCTGGCAGGTAGGACTTCACATCAAGATTCCTCTCATCGATAAAATTGCCAGGAAGGTATCCCTAAAGGAGCATGTCATAGACTTTCCGCCTCAGCCTGTTATCACCAAGGATAACGTCACCATGGAAATCGATACGGTGATTTATTTTCAGATCACAGATCCAAAGCTCTATGCTTATGGAGTAGCCAATCCCATGGCTGCTATCGAAAACCTGACGGCAACCACCCTGCGTAATATCATCGGAGATCTGGAACTGGACCAGACCCTCACCAGCAGAGAGCATATCAATACCAAGATTCGGATGGTACTGGATGAGGCTACAGATCCCTGGGGGATTAAAATCAATCGGGTGGAAGTGAAAAATATCGTTCCGCCCAGAGATATTCAGACAGCGATGGAAAAGCAAATGAGAGCGGAGAGAGAGCGAAGAGAGTCCATATTGAGGGCGGAAGGAGAAAAAAGATCCGCTATTCTCGTTGCGGAAGGGAAGAAGGAAGCGGTGATTCTGGAGGCTGAAGCCGCAAAGGAAGCTGCAATCCGTTCAGCGGAAGGCCAATCCACGGCCATTCGTATGGTACAACAGGCTACAGCTGACAGTATCCGCATGATCGTAGAAGCGGGTCCCACCAAGGAGGTCATCGCGATAAAGAGCCTGGAGTCCTTTGCCAAAGCCGCAGACGGACAAGCGACGAAGATCATCATCCCCTCTGAAATTGCAGGGTTGGCCGGATTGGCCACTTCTCTCAAGGAGTTTCTGAAGGAGGATATTGACAATAACTAGAGCAGAGGGAAAAGTAACTTGAAAGCAATACTGGAAAGCAGCATTCGTTGGAACAGCATCGTAAAACCGGCAAAGGACAGCTATCGATTCTATGTGAGACAGGCCACCATGGAGAAGGACACCAATATCCTCTCCTTGGAGGTCGGTCTCAATTTTATGCCCTCCGAAGGGGACGAAAACAGGATGAAACTTCTGCTTTGCAGCGAATTTCCTCAAATAGCCTCTGCAGAGGTGCGGTTTTACTATACGGAAAGCTTGCCGGAGGGCGCGGAGATTCTGCGTAAAGCAGAGGAGGTAGCTGTTTCCGGCGTCTCAAAAAACAGTGGGGAGAATAAGAATGCCAATCGCCGGAATCCGGAGAGCCCCATAGTAGGAAACCGGATGCTGGGAAGGAAGATCGACGAGCCGGCAATTCCCATTTCCGAAGCGGTTCCCGGTGCAGGACCGGTGGTTGTGGAAGGTCAGATTTTTCAAAAAGAGAGTCGAGGTCTGAAGAACGGCAAACAAATGGCCACCTATCTGATCACGGACCATACGGACTCCGCCTGTATTAAACTTTTTATCAGTGACAAAAAGTGGGAGCAGATGGACTCCCTTCTGAGCGAGGGTGACTGGGTAAAAGTTCGGGGCATCATGGAACCGGATACCTTTGAAGGCGCCGATGTGCTGAAGGCCCGGGATATGGAAAAAAT
>CAYOYO010000013.1:2127-27012 GCA_964408195.1 uncultured Oscillospiraceae bacterium
GAAACATTCGACTGGAAGGCGGCCCGGAGCTATCACATCATCCTGCTTGCTAAAGATCAACAGGGACTGAAGAATTTGTACAAGCTGGTTTCCTGCTCCCATCTGGAATACTTTTATCGAAAGCCCAGGATACTCAAATCCGTTCTGAGGTCACACAGAGAAGGGCTCATCATCGGTTCTGCCTGCGAGGCGGGAGAAGTGTTTCAAGGGGTTTTAAGCGGCCTCCCGGAAGAGAGACTGGAGGAGATGCTTTCCCTTTACGATTACCTAGAAATACAGCCACTGGTGAACAACCGCTTCCTGATTTCGGAAGGAAGGGTTTCCGGTGAGGAAGAGCTTATGAATTTGAACCGTAAGATGGTCCTGCTGGGGGAGAAGTATGAAAAGCCGGTTGTGGCTACCTGTGACGTCCATTACATAAAAGACAAGGAAGCTCTATACCGCAGGATCCTCATGGCTGGTCAGGGTTATAAGGATGCGGAAAGCGGAGAAGGCCTTTATTTTCGCACCACGGAGGAAATGCTGGATGAATTCTCCTATCTGGGGGAAGAGACAGCACAAAGGGTTGTGGTGGAAAATCCGGGTAGGATTGCCGAAACTGTGGGCAAGGTGGCTCCGGTGCCGGAAGGAAGCTTTCGACCGGAGATTCCCAATGCCGATGTGAGGTTGCGTGAAAATTGTATGAAGCAGGCGGTGGACATTTATGGCGACCCTCTTCCTGAGATTGTAGCAAATCGACTGGAAAGAGAGCTTCATTCCATCATCAGCAACGGCTATGCTGTGTTGTATATCTCCGCCGAGCTCCTTGTGAAGCGCTCTTTGTCCGACGGCTATCTGGTGGGCTCCAGGGGATCCGTAGGCTCCTCCTTTGCGGCCACCATGGCCGGAATTACGGAGGTGAACCCACTGCCTCCCCATTACATTTGTGAGAACCGGGAATGCAGGCACTCGGAATTCGTTACGGATACCCGATATGACTGCGGAGTAGACCTGCCTGACAAAGTTTGCCCCATATGCGGTAGTCTATATCGAAAGGATGGATTTCATATCCCTTTCGAGACATTTCTGGGCTTTGAAGGGGACAAGGAACCAGATATCGATCTGAATTTTGCCGGGGAGTATCAACCGGTGGCACATAAATTTGTGGAAGAAATCTTCGGCAAGGAAAATGTATTCCGGGCTGGAACCATCGGCACGGTGGCGGGGAAGACCGCCTATGGATTTGTTCGCAAGTACTACGAAGAGAAGCAGAAGAAGGTGGGAAAGTGGGAGACGGAGAGGCTTACAAAGCAATGCACCGGAGTGAGGCGGACCACGGGTCAGCATCCCGGAGGCATCATCATCGTGCCCAGGGGTCATGAGATATACGAATTTTGCCCCATACAGCGACCTGCCAACGATACAAATACGGACATTATTACAACTCATTTCGATTATCATTCCATCGATGAAAATCTGCTGAAGCTGGATATTCTGGGGCATGATGTTCCCTCTATGATCCGGATGCTGGCGGACATGACAGGGGTGGATCCTCTGGGCGTTCCCCTGAAGGATAAGAGGGTAGATGGGATCTTCAACGGTATCGAAGGGCTGGAAATTCGCGATACCAACTATCCACTGTCCCATGGCACTTACGGCATTCCCGAATTCGGCACGCAATTTGTGCGGCAGATGCTGGACGACATCAAGCCGGTGCACTTCTCCGACCTAATCCGGATTTCCGGGCTGTCACATGGAACGGATGTATGGATTAACAATGCACAAAGTGTGATTCGCAGTGGGGAGGCGGGGATTCAGGATGTCATCTGCACCAGGGACGATATCATGAACGGGTTGATTGCAAAAGGGCTTCCGCCCAAAATCGCATTCAAAATTATGGAGAGCGTGCGAAAGGGAAAAGGCATTACCGAGGAAGAGGCAAAAGCCATGGAAGATCATAACGTACCTGCCTGGTATATCGATTCATGCAGAAAAATCGGGTATATGTTCCCCAAGGCCCATGCGGTGGCCTATGTGATGATGTCCTACCGGATTGCCTATTATAAGGTCTATTATCCTTTGGCATTCTATGCCGCTTTTTTCACGTTGAAGGTATCCGATTTCAACGCCCAGGTAATTTTAAACGGTCCGGGAAAGGTGTGGGCAAGGATAAAGGAAATTACGGAAAAAGGCAAAGGGGCTACTCAGAAGGAAGCCGACGAACTCACTGTTCTGGAAGTGGCCTATGAGATGCTTGCCAGAGGCTTGGAATTTGAACGGGTGGACCTGAGAGATTCCGCCGCTTCAAAGTTCACCTTAAAAGAAGGAAAGGTCAAGCTGCCTTTTCGTGCCATGGCGGGAGTTGGGGATACTGCCGCATCCAATTTGGCAGAGGCAAGGGATCAGGGGACCTTTTTGTCCGTAGATGATTTGCGAGTAAGGGCAAAGCTGAACAAGACGGCTATAGAAACCCTTGAAAAGGCCGGCGTCCTTGCCGGGCTTCCAGAGTCAAATCAAATGACCCTGTTTTGAGCTATTTTCTCCTGTGGCTTGTTGGGTTACTCTTTGCTGAGAATCGAAGTCACTGATAAAGCCGAATTTAAAATAGGAGGTTTTATGGATTCCCAAAGCCATTACAGCAAGTTTTTTGAGGAAGAAGTACATCCCCACTTTGTGTACCTGCAAAAGTTCATAATGACGGCCACGAGAGATCGGACGCTTGCGACAGAAATTGCCCAGGAGGCCATGGCGGTAGCTTGGGAAAAGGTTCATCGCATCAGTCAATATAGGGATGTGAAGCGCGGTCTGAGAACCATTGCCAAAAACAAGCTTTATGACCACTATAGGAGAAATAAAGCCCAGCGAACCTTCACATCTCTGTCCAATGTATGTGATAAACTCATGGCAGAGGAGGACGGTCTGGTCCGTTTGATAAGGCGGGAGGAGCGTCAAACCCTCCTCTCTGCCATAGGCGGTTTAGCTCCCGAATCCATGCAGATTATATTGCTTCGCTACTATTACAATCAGTCATTTCGGGATGTGGCAAAGATGACAAACATCAATTACAACACGGTGCTGTCCCGACACCGCAGGGCTCTGAAGGTGCTGGAAGAGCAGCTGAGGACGGAAAAGCACAAGGATCGGCAGGAATAAGAATCGTAGACCAATGTGAGCGTCATAAACTCACCCCCCTTACATATATTGCATAGGGGGGTGTTTATTATGGATATACTTGTGAATGGATATATGTATCCCTTTGTGGAACCGGGGGTGCTTGAGGCAACACTGCCCAATCTGTCCATGCTGTCCCTTTTTACTTATGGGATTACTGCAGAGGGGGATCTGGTTCCGCTCTCCGACGAATCTTTGATACAGGCTTCCGTAGCTAAGGGGGTGGTACCCCTCATGGTGCTGGCGGCCATGAATCAGGATGGGACCTTTGACAGTCAGCTTGCGTCCACCATGTTGAACAATCCAGAGGCAAGGTCCCGGCTGGTGGAAAACATCCTGAGCAATATCAAAACGAAAGGGCTGGGGGGTGTGGACTTCGATTTTGAGTTTCTTTTCCCGACGGACCGGGAGGCATATGCCTCCTTCGTGGATCAAACCAGGCAACGGCTCAATCCGGAGGGATATATGGTGACTGTAGCTCTGGCTCCCAAAACCTATGCGGACCAGCCGGGGCTTCTCTATGAAGGCCACGATTATGAATTGATGGGAAAGGCTGCGAATCTGGCTCTGCTCATGACCTACGAATGGGGCTATATGTTTGGTCCCCCCATGGCGGTGGCTCCCGTTAACCTGGTGAGAAAGGTGCTGGATTTTGGAGTGACACAGATCCCGCCTTCCAAAATCCTCATGGGCATTCCAAACTACGGTTACGACTGGACCCTGCCTTTTGTGGAAGGAGAGTCCATGGCCGAAAAAATCTCCAACACGGAAGCTGTTTTAAGGGCAGCCCGGGTTGGAGCGGAGATACAGTATGATCAGACGGCGGAGACGCCTTTCTATCGGTATTTCGACAGTCAGGGCAGAGAACATGAAGTTTGGTTTGAAAACGAGGCCAGTATACGGGCAAAGCTGAATCTGGTAGCGGAGTATGGCCTGGCGGGGGTCAGCTACTGGAATCTGATGGATTACTTCCCGGAAAATTGGCAGGTCCTGAACTCCATGTACGGGGTAAGGAAGCTGGCAAGTCCCGCAGATGTCTATTAATCTGCCTTGTCAGTCTCGATCTTAATGGCGCCTACGGTAATAGCACCGATTGCAGCGATTTTGCCCAGGGTTTTGGCGCCGTTAAGGACTTTTTTTATGTCTCTGGATTTGACGCCATTGACGATGTCGCCGCTGTTATGAATGATTAACTTGGCATTGTTCACATAGTTTCCTACAATCCTGCCCCCTCCGGCTTTCAGGTCTTTTTTCCCCTGCTCGACATGATCGGACTCTTTCTGCACGCCGCCCACTACCACATCGGCTGCGCCGCTGGCAATCTGGCCGGCAATGGAACCTGTGAGGATGGTAGAGTCCACGATGTTCTCTCCCAGCTCATCCACGAACTTACTCTTCACCATGCGGCCTACAATAGAAAGGGTACCCCCGATGACACCGCCCACCACCGCGCCTCCGATGATCCCGGCCTTTTTAATCACGTCCATAGATACTCTCCTTTATCTTTCCCCTCTGGTATGGCTTTTTTGTTCCATAATCGCTACAACAGCGGAAACGGCCTCTTCGATATAAGCGGTGAGGTTTAAGTCCTTTAAGCCAACTACGTGTATGCCGCAGCGATTCACGGGGAGCAGGATTTTATGGGCGGTGCTGTCGCCGATGGCACCGGCCATAGCCGGGGTCAGTTCCCCAAGCATGGAATTGGCATTTAAAATAGCTATTACACCTATGATAATATCCACATGTCCCATATTGTAGACGATGGCGTTTTCCCCCGTTGCCCCTTCGTCAGCCCCTGCCTTTTTCATCTGCATGGTGGCAGCAGAATTGGTACCCAGGGCCAGGATCGTTATATCGGACAACCGGGCGGCTTTGAGTCGTTCTACGATTGCTTTGCCGATACCGCCACCCTGTCCGTCAATGACTGCGATTCTCATTTTGTTTCATCCCTTATGCAAACTACTATAAAAATTGAACATTTTTTCTCATATTACTATAACAGAAAACCGGCCACGGGGACAGACCCTTTGTCAGATTTTCAGCCCCCGTGGCCGGTTTCCTTATACGTAGAATACAAAATCGCAGCCAGCCTTGACGTCCAGTTCTTGAAAGTACCGATTTTCAAGAGGGATCCACTCCTCTATAAAACGTTTGTGCATTACCGGTCCGTTCCGAAGTAGGATTCGCCGGCTCTGCTCTGCTTTATCCAAGGATAGAAAAAGCTTGAGATCGTAGTAAGAAGCAAGGGAAGGGTGCATACTGTAAGCCCCTTCCACCACATTCAATCGCTCTGAACGGACGGGAACCGGCGGGGAAAAGGCCTGTACTTTACAATCGTACTTGCGATAAGAAAAATCATCATCCCTGCCGATTTTCACCAGAACCTCTTCAAGGAAGCGTTCATAATCCACATTTCCTCCCGGCTCCGAAAGCCGCAATGCCGTCTTCTTTTCCGACGGCAGAAAGAAATCGTCCATATGAAAATGATTTCCTTGATATTTTTCAACAATCTGCGAAGCAAGAGTGGTCTTGCCAGCCGCGGCGTTTCCGTCGATGGCTATAATCTTTATGCCGGGGATTTTCAGCAAATCATCGATGAGCCGAAACACCTCCTGCAACTGTTCAATATGCTTCATTTCCCAGAGGCCGGTACCTTTCCGTCGCTAATATAATGATGGGTATAAGGACGATCTGTATAAGAATGCCGGGAACTGCATTAAAGAAAGCCCCCGCAGCAAAAATCTCCCATGTAAAGGCAGTTCCGTTTAAACCAAATAGGATATAGGAAACCAGCCCCCACACAATCCTGCCGCAAATCATAGACGCCACCAGCGCTACATAAACGGAAGATTTCTTCTTTGGCAGCAGCTGATAAAGAAGTCCTGCAGCAAGGCCATAGACTCCCAACTCGAAAGCCATGGAAACCGCCATGGGAAACATTATGGGCATGCCAAACAATATACTTCTTAACAATGGGGTTACAAACCCTACCAGCAGGCCGGAGCGAGCGCCGCAGAGAAACCCGCAAAGAAGCACCGGAATATGCATCGGCAGAAGTTTGCTGCCTACTTCGGGAATCTGTGCGGTGAGAAATGGAAGAACCAGACCCAGAGCCAGCAAAAGTCCGGCAAGCACCAAATTTGTAGTCGTTGTTTTCATGATTTTCTATCTCCTATAAAAAATACCACGCAAGCTTCGCCTTTCATAGGAGGGCAAATACCTTCGTGGTATTTCTGATGCATGATATACTTTCGCGGTATGAGGCATTCATCATACCAACTTCAGTGAACGCAAATCTGTTACGGCTTCTGCCGACCGGTCTCCGGCTTCTGCCGGTAAATAACTAAGCTTCTTGCTCCGGCCTATTTGTATCAGGTTCTTCCACAGCCTCCTGATGGACCTTTGTTTCGCTGATGGAGATCACCAGCTGGCCTTCATCCAGTTCGGGTACGATGCCAGGGGGGAACACTACATTGGCGATGAGGATATTATCTCCCGGGTTCAGGTCTTTTACATCGATCTCAATATAGTTTGGCACATCCTGAGGCAGTCCCTTGACGGGGATGAAATCCCGATGCAGCTGCAACAGCACCCTTCTTGCACCGAACAGTTCATCGCCGGTTACTTTCACCGGCACATTTGCCTTTGTCTCCTCCGAGAGAGATATGCTGTGAAAATCCACATGCATAAACTCGTGGTCCAGGTGAGTGTACTGAATATCTTTAACCATCACATTATACTTTGTCTTTTCATCCAGTACAAGTTCAAATACGGCGGAACGTCCATATTTAGAGATGTTTTTTCGAAGTTCATCTTTCTTAATGGTGACAGCGATCGATGCCATGTCTTTGCCGTAAATGTTGGCGGGAAGATAGCCTTCCTTGCGTAATCTGTTATTGGCCTGGCTGCTGGTATTCGTTCTGGTTTCCACCCGCAGGATTCCTGTGTTATCCATACTTATGACCTCCTTTGTATGTCTTCAACTTATCCATATATCTATTTATATATACACCTTAACATAAAATACAATATACAGCAAGGCCGATGTCCTGCTTTCACACCGATAGACCTCCCTTTGCACGGGTTTGTTCCGCTGACTTGGCGGCGGCAACAAATGCGGATGGAAGCAGCTTTGTTCTCAGTCAGTGCTTTCAGTTTGTGCTCGTAGTTTGCGTAAAAACAGTGCCGACTGAGCAAAATTTCAATTAATGTGAGTATATATGGAATAAAATGTAAAACCATGGCCAAATACCGCTTAAAACTGCTAGAAAATGTAAATATAAGTAAAATGAATCCACTTAATTGCACATTAATTGAAATTTTGCACATTTGGTGGTGCTGACAAGAAGTTGGACTCCTTTCGGGCTCTAAAATGAGTTTGGAAAGGATGCATTCTGAAGGGGTGATCAATATCGCATTAGAGCTGTATGTGGTACTATTAATTTAAATGTAACAAAATGGGTGTCGCTGCACTTGGTTTTGTACATTTTGCCAGCCGACATTCATTCAATTTGAATAGGATAGATAGGTAAATCATTGAGCATTTTATAGCTTGGACTGGCTGAAAAGAGAGGTATATGTTATTCTTGAAAGGAGAAAAACATACGGATATCAGGATATATAGGAGTAAATCGATGAAGATTGTATGCATCGGAGACAGTCTCACAAGAGGATACGGAGTGGCACCGGAGGACAACTGGGTTGCGCTGCTGAACGAAAGGAGTAAGCATGAATTTGTCAACAAAGGAATCAACGGAGATACCACCGGAGGAATGCTTTCCAGATTTCAAAGGGATGTAATTTCCCAGGATGCCCGGTATGTAATTATCATGGGCGGAGCCAATGATTTTATCATGGACGACAGCTTGGGCTCGGTTCAAGCCAATATTATGGCTATGGTCCACCAGGCTTACCACTATGGTATTATTCCCATTATAGGAACAGGTCTGAAGGCACGGGAAGATAGCTTTCGAAAAGACTGGGCGGAAATCACCGACGTAAATTCTCTGAATAAAAAGAACGCGGCCTACAGAAATTGGATTCTCCGGTTCTGCCGGGTCTTTCACACCCGATGTATCGATTTTTACGGAGAATTCGAAAAGCGAACTATCGACAAGCAATGGGGCTGCCTGTACGACGGGTTACATCCTTCGGAAGAAGGTCATCGGATTCTTGCGGATATCGCCTACGGTACCATTCCCAAATAAGGTGCGTTGGGGTGTTTTCCGACGACGTTTTTTATTGTAGAATAATCACATCAGAACAGTGAAAGCGAAGTAAACCGCTATGTCATCATCAGTCAGACTATCTCCATCCGAACCAAATCTCCCGGGGGACCCTGTAACCGAGGAGCTTTGCATTAAGAAAAAAGGGAATGCCAGAAAAATCGTATATGTATTAATGACCCTTTTGGTTTTCATGTGGGGCCTGGAGTTTATCGTTGCAAAAGTAGCATTAGAGACCATTAAGCCCCTGTCCCTGGTATGCCTAAAATATTCCATAAGCCTGGTACTACTCGCTATCGTTAAAGCGGTTGCTGACAGGCAATGGCCTTTGAAGAGAAGAGATATTCCTGTTTTGTTCCTCTGTTCTTTATTCGGTGAAGTCATATATTTCGCATCGGAGTACGGTGCTATGGCCTATCTGCCGGTATCGGTCATAACGATTATCCTAGCCTTTGTTCCCTGTGTTTCCATCGTCATAGAAGCGATCTGCTATAAGAACAGACCTACGTTTGTGATTGTAATTGGAGTTTCGGCTTCGGTAATCGGCGTTGCTCTGGTAATAGCGGCTGATTTCAGAGAAATCTTCCAAGGAAAGTACATAGGCTATCTATTCGCTTTCGGTGCGGTGATTTGCTGGAACGCGTATAACTTCTTTACGAAAGATCTGTCGGAAAGATACAAACCATTCGACCTTACCCTATTGCAGCAGTCGTGCGCGGTAATCATTGTGCTGCCTTACGCGATCACAAATTTGCCGGACCCTGAGTTAATAAGCGCCCAGCTGATGGCAGGCGTGTTGTATCTGGGCATTGGCAGTTCCTTTGTCGGTTTCCTGATTTATGTGAAAGCCATCCATATTATCGGGCCCACTCCTTGCGCATTGTTTTCCAATTTCCTGCCCGTTACTACCACATTTTTTGGATTCATTCTCCTGCATGAACAGATTTCTCTTATCCAGCTGTTAGGTGGTGTGATTGTTATTGTTTCCGGTACTTTTGTCATCAGGGAGAAAGGAAGAGAAGACCAAGCAGAATGCAGGCTCCCAAGGGAAGAGGAAGGTGAACAACATGTCCGATGATTATGGGTATTTTGGAAGCGGTTCGGAAGGATATGCCCATTATGTTGCTGCTACCGGAGAGGATGAGTACCGGGGCGGAGGAGGGAAGAGGCCAAAGGGAAAACAACCGGGCGGCTGCTTCTGGGTTCTTGTCGTAATCGTTGTCCTGGCTGGGCTGTCCTTGCTCCTGGATTGATGAAATCCGGTTTCTAGCTCAAAATAATGGGGAAAAAGTGGAAAAAAACAAGAAAAATGCGCCTATTCTACGATTGGCAAAGGTGCGCACAGGGCTCGGACCCCGCTTCTAAAAACAGTCCGCGACTGTTTTTAGAAGCGGGCCCTTTCGGGTTCGAATCCATCCTTTCAACCACAAGATAAAGAACCCATCGTGAAGATGGGTTCTTTATCTTGGCACGCCAGGAGGGATTCGAACCCCCGACCTACTGATTCGTAGTCAGGCACTCTATCCAGCTGAGCTACTGGCGCACATATGAATGCCTCAATGGCACGGAAGTAATTATACAACAGTATGAGGGTTGATGTAAAGCGGTTTTTCATGTCTTATTGCTTATAAAAAGGCAACTGCGAAATAAACTTTATCCATTAAGCTAAGGTTACCATAGTTTTCGATCACCGCTTAAAGGAATCATTTCGAATTTGCCTCAGCCAAATACTAACCAAAATCACCAAATCAGATTAAAATGGTTAGCTTTGATTGCCCTAATCCTGCCCGATGCTAACCATAATCACTAGATCCGGGCCGGATGGTTCGCTTTAGTTCTCGCCCCTGTCAATTTCTGTATAAGGCTTTGATTGTGGAATCTTCTTGATTGCGGGCCGGGCTAAAAGGTATAATAGAAGTAGTTAATGAGAGGAAGGATCCCCATGAAACGAGAAAATAAGAATGTTGTATATACAGTTACCGCCAACTGTCAAGACTGCTATCGGTGTGTCCGGGTCTGCCCGGTAAAAGCCATCAGCGTCACCGATGGCCAGGCATACATAGAGGATACCCTCTGCATCAAGTGCGGAACCTGTGTCAGAGAATGCCCTCAAGGGGCAAAAACCATCCGCTCCAGTGTGGAACAGGTAAAGGGGCTCCTGGCATCGGGGCACAAGGTGGCCGTTAGTCTGGCACCATCTTTTGCCGCCGCTTTTCACAAAGGGGATTGGGAAAAACTTCCTTCTGCACTTCGTAGGCTGGGATTCGGATATGTATCCGAAACCGCGGAAGGGGCAAAGAAAATCACGGAAGAATCCTTTAAAAGCACCACCGGGGGGAATCTGTGCACCGCATGTCCCGCAGTGGTGGAATATGTGGAAAAATACAGGCCGGAGCATATGGATGTGATGATTCCCGTGGTATCCCCCATGGTGGCCCACGGAAGGCTGCTTAAGAAACGACTGGGAGAAGATTGGGCCGTGGTGTTTATAGGGCCTTGCGCTGCGAAGAAACAGGAGGCAGCCAGACCGGAGAACCGGGATGCCATCGATTGGGTGCTCACTTTTACGGAGCTGATCGATTGGATGGAGGAGGAAAACATTCATTTCGAAGAATGTGAAGAATCCGAATTTGAAAGTTTCGGCGTCCTTGATGAAGCCCGCCTGTTTCCCCTTCAGGGTGGCATGCTGAAGACAGGTGGCATAGAATGCGACGGAACGAATCCGGAGGTGATCCACATCAGCGGCGCCGAGGATGTGCAAAACATTCTGGATCTTTCACCGGATCAGTGGAACTACAGAGTGGTAGAACCCCTATTCTGTGCCGGAGGGTGCATCAATGGACCCGGATTCCCCAAAGAAAAAAACCTCTTCAGCCGAAAACAGGATGTGATCTCCTACGCTAGGAAAGCTTCGGAAAAAGCCGTAAAAGAAGGAGAGCACTTTCATATCAACTGCGAACCGGCTTTCTCCGTTCAGGACAGCAAGATTCCCAAGGAAGAAGTCAGCGAGAGCAGGATTCTGGAGATTCTGGAAAGCACCGGTAAAAGCAATCCGGAAATGCAACTGAACTGCGGAGCCTGCGGCTACAAGACCTGCAGGGACAATGCCATCGCCGTGGCCAGAGGAATGGCGGAAACGGAAATGTGTGTTTCCTATATGCGGCGCCTTGCCCAGCAAAGAGCGGACCGGATTATCGAAACCACCCCCAACGGGATTGTAATCCTGGACAAAACGCTGAACATTATTAACATGAATCCGGCTTTTCAGAAGATGTTTATGTGCAACAACGGGATTATCGGAAAACCCATTTCCTACCTGATCGACGGCGATAATTTTGAAAAGCTTGCCGCAGGGGCAGGGGAGCAGTTCGAGAGCATAAGGACCAAGTACGGAGTCAAGTACCACGAGAGGACTTACGCACTGCGGGATGAGAATCAGTATGTAGGAGTTTATTCCGACCTGACCAAGTTCCGTTTCGACGGTAACCAGATTGACCTGATCAAGAGCCAGACCCTGGAACAGGCTAGAGAACTTCTTTACCATCAGATCCGCTTTTCCCAGGAAATGGCCCACTATCTGGGGAAGAGCACCGCCCAGAGCGAAGAAATGGTCAAGCGGATCATGGATCTTTATGAAGAAAACGATATCCGGTAGAAAAAGAGGATTAGCTTGTACATACAATCGGAACATTTCAATTTGAAGCAGATTGCCGACTCGGGGCAGTGCTTTCGGATGAATGAAATATCAGAGAATAAATATGGCCTCATCGCTTTGGGCGAATATGTGGAATTGACACAGATCGAGGAGAACCGGGTTCGTATTCTGGGCACGTCTCCGGATAGGATGGCTCAATGGGAGGACTATTTTGACCTGCATCATGACTATGGCGCATTGGTCAGAATGCTTTTGGAAGGCGAGGATGAATTTCTGTGTAAGGCAGCTGCCTTTGGCAGCGGAATGCGGATTTTGCGTCAGGATCCTTTTGAAATGCTTATTAGCTTCATCATTTCACAAAATAAGAACATTCCCGCCATCAAGGCCCTGGTTGAGAAACTATGTCAAAATTTCGGGGAAGAAAAGCGTTGGAGCGAAGATCCTCAACTCATTTATTACACTTTTCCTTCCGCGGAAAAATTGGCTTCGGTGGGAAAAGATGCTTTACGTGAATTGGGATTAGGATACAGGGACGAGTATGTGCTTAAGGCTGCTCGGGCTGTTTCCCAGGGCGAGCTGGACTTACATAAGCTGAGAGATATGGAATATGAGCAAGTTATGGAGGAACTTACGGCTTTACGCGGCGTTGGGAAAAAGGTGGCCAATTGCGTTGCCCTTTTTGCGTTTCACCAACTTGGATCAATTCCTGTGGATGTCTGGATCGCTCGCATCCTTGATCAAGTTTATAAAGGCGATTTCTCCTGGGAACCTTTTGGAGATCAGGCAGGCATCGTCCAACAATATATGTTTTACTACATGCGAAACTATAAGCAATCGTAATTTTCCATTCAAAAATCGACATTCTTAATTCAACATGATTCGTCGGTTATTTATGTGACTTTCTGCCTAAGCCCCGATTGCCTCCAATGATAAAGAATTTCCATATAGCCAAAGGGTTACTATCCATACCCCGGCATCCGTCTGCCGGGGTATTTCCTTGGAAACCGGCGACTTTCGATATAAAAATGTTTGCACTTCCTAATACATCGTGTTACAATAGAGTAAATTACTGTAAATATAATAAAATGGTGGAATAACTCGATATGGATCAAAGAAAACAGTTGGGAAAGACTGGCGAGGAGAAAGCGGTCAATTACCTGATGGACAAGGGGTATAAAATCATCGAGCGGAACTACCGCTGCAGGATCGGAGAATTGGACATCATTGCGATGGAAGGGGAAACCCTGGTCATCGTTGAGGTGAAGTGCCGAAGCAACTTGTCTTACGGACTGCCCTGTGAGTCCATCACAGCCACAAAGAGGAGACATATTCTTCGTACGCTGCGCTACTACATAGCAATCCACCGGCTGGAGGATCTGGACCTTCGGATTGACGTGATGGAAGTGCTGTCAATGGAGGTTGGATATTACATCCATCACATCAAGGGTGCCATGTAAGGAGACATTATGTATTCCAGGATTCTGACCGGATCCATTGTAGGGACGGATGCGGAGATTGTGACCGTAGAAACGGATCTTTCTCCGGGACTGCCAAACATGACGATCGTAGGTCTTCCGGATATTTCTGTCCGGGAGGCCAGAGAGCGGATCAGGGCCGCTCTCACAAACGCGGGTTATCGCTTTCCTTCAAGAAGGATTACCATAAACCTTTCTCCCGCCGACAGCCGGAAAGAAGGAACTCATTTTGATCTTCCCATCGCCATTGGGGTAATGGTGGCTTCCGGTGATATCGATCCGGAGACGGTGATGCCGTACGCTATTATAGGCGAACTGTCATTGGACGGCCGTATCAACTCTGTGCAGGGAGCTATTGCGCTGGCTATCGGTCTCAGAAGCAGGGGTGTCCGGAAGCTGATTCTTCCCGCAGGGAACAAAAAAGAAGCTTCTATATTGCAGGACATTGAGATTTATCCGGTGGAGCATATTTCCCAGGTGGAGGCCCACCTCTCCGGTTTTCAGGAAGTGATGCCTTATAAGGCCCGGGCCCGGTTGGATCCCGGTGGACCAGGGGAGGGAACGGGGGACTTTGCCGACGTTGCAGGCCAGGAAGAGGTCAAACGAGCCCTGCAGGTGGCGGCGGCAGCGGCGCACAACATCCTGATGATTGGACCGCCCGGAGCCGGCAAGACCATGATGGCCCGCCGACTTCCCGGCATCCTTCCTGCCATGTCCTATGAAGAGTGTCTGGAAGTCACAAAGATCTACAGCATTGCAGGCCAACTTCCCCCGGAAGCGGGACTCATCAACAACAGACCATTTCGATCTCCACACCACACCATATCCCCAACGGCACTGGCGGGCGGAGGAACAAAACCACGGCCCGGGGAAGTCTCTCTGGCTCATTTCGGGGTACTCTTCTTAGATGAGTTTCCGGAATTTCAGAGAAAAGCCCTAGAGGTTTTAAGGCAACCTCTGGAAGACGAGAAGATAACCATAGCACGGACTTCGGCAACTGTGACCTATCCGGCGAAAATTATGCTTGTGGCTGCCATGAATCCATGCCCATGCGGTTATTACGGCCACAGCAGGAGAAAATGCACCTGCTCTGAGTATCAGATTCTCCAGTACCTGTCAAAGGTGTCGGGACCTCTCACAGATCGGATCGACATGCATATCGAAATCTTTCCGGTAAGCTATGGCGAATTGATGGAAGAGGGAGGGAGGGACTGCAAACGCATGAACTCTACAGAGATGCGGGAATCCGTAGAGAGCGCACGAAATCTTCAAATCTGCCGTTATGCGAAGGAAGATATCTCCTATAATTCCCAGCTGACACCATCGTTGATCAGAAAGTACTGCCCTTTGGACCGTGAGTCAGAGCAGTTGCTTCGGATGGCATTTGAAACCTATTCCCTGACTGCCCGGGCCGGGCAAAAAATCATTAAATTGGCAAGGACCATTGCGGATCTTGAAAAAGAAGAGAGCATCTCTGCAAGGCATGTAGCGGAGGCGATTGGCTATAATCGCACTTCAAACCAGAGGGAAAAGAGATGAAAAATGAGGATGACAGGGGACAAATCCGTACAGTGACGTCAGAAGACTCCGGATTTCCCAAACTGCTAAAGGCCATCAAACAGCCTCCGGTCCAATTGTATTACAGAGGGTGTCTGGCTTTATGCGACACTTCGTGCCTTGCGATTGTGGGGTCAAGAAAAGCCACTCCATACGGAAGGTGGGCAGCTTATCATATTGCAAAGCGAGCTGCAGAGAACGGTGTAACCATCGTGAGCGGTATGGCATCGGGAATTGATTCTTGCAGCCATATGGGGGCTTTGGATGCAGGGGGTAATACCATTGCCGTATTGGGCTGCGGGCCGGATATCTGCTATCCCAGAACCAACAGCGGCCTTATGGATAGAATCATCCGGCTTGGATTGATCCTGTCGGAGTATCCGCCGGGAAGAGGACCGGTATCGGGTCAGTTTCCCGCAAGAAATCGCATCATCAGCGGCCTGTCTTACGGGGTTGTTGTGGTGGAAGCGGGTTTAGACAGCGGTTCTCTCATTACTGCCGGATTTGCATTAGACCAGGGAAGGGAAGTGTTCGCCGTTCCCGGAAATATCAACAGCATTTACAGCCGGGGCACCAATAAGCTCATACAGGACGGAGCTATGCCTCTCACATCGGTAGATGACATATTGGATTTGTTAGGTGTCGGGGAAATGAAATCTCCAAAGGAGGACTTTGCTGCTTTGAGTCAAGACGAGCAGCATATCCTGAAACTTGTGGCGGAGAATGGCACTGTAACCATGGATACCCTGTGTCTGCTGTCAGGCAAGGTACCGTCCGCCGTAGGCGCGTTGGTCACAATCCTGGAAATGAAAGGAAGGGTCCTAAGACATACAGGTAAAATACATATTGCAAAATAGTGAGTTAGGCAATATAATCATTCAATGTAGCGATTGTTTCTACTATTTATATGCTGGATAGATTGCCTGATAAGTCCCTGGATTTTCGATTCTGATCATCCTGTCGGGAAAAAGGCCGCCCCTTCAGCTGTAATAGTGCCATGGCACATGCCATGGCTGTTCAAATTGATTTGCTCGATTTGAACCGGTGCCCTTCCCTGCGAAATCGGCACTAAATCAGGAGGTTTTTATGAACAATAAGTCCCTGGTCATTGTGGAATCACCCTCAAAAGCCAAAACTATCGGGAAATTTCTGGGAAGTAAATACAAGGTGGTTGCTTCTGTAGGCCATGTACGGGATTTGCCTAAGAGCAAGCTTGGTATTGATATTGATAACAACTTTAATCCCCAGTACATCCCGATTCGTGGCAAGGGGGATATTATCAAGAACCTGAAAAAGGAAGCCAAGGATGCGACACAGGTTTACCTGGCAACAGACCCGGATCGTGAAGGAGAAGCCATATCCTGGCATATAGCCCATCTGCTCGGCATTGACGAAGGGGAAGCCTGCCGAATTGAATTCAATGAAATTACCAAGCATACGGTACAAAATGCGGTAAAAACCCCCAGACCTATCGATAGGAAGCTGGTGGATGCACAGCAGGCCAGACGTGTGTTGGATCGGCTGGTAGGCTATAAAATCAGCCCTTTGCTCTGGAGAAAGATCCGACGGGGTTTATCTGCCGGGCGGGTGCAGTCTGCAGCCTTGAAAATCATCTGTGACAGGGAGAAGGCCATTCGGGAGTTCATCCCAAAAGAATATTGGACCATATCTGCTGTTTTAGAGAAGAAATGCGACGGATGCACGAAAGATAAAAAGAAAAAGCAGTTTACCGCAAGGCTCACAGAATACCAAGGGAAAAAGATTATCATCGACAACAAGGAAAAGTCCGACGCAGCCCTGGCTGCCATTGTAAAAGATGGTTTTATCGTCAAAGGTTTGGAAGCAAAAGAGCGAATCAAAAGGCCGTTCCCTCCTTTTACCACCAGCAGTATGCAGCAGGAGGCCTCAAACAAACTGGGCTTTTACACAAAAAAGACCATGCTTATTGCCCAACAACTCTATGAAGGAGTGGAAGTAAAAGGGCATGGAACCATCGGTCTGGTTTCTTATATCCGGACCGATTCCGTGAGAATCAATGAAGAGGCCCATAACGCTGCAATAGAATATATAACCGAAAATTTTTCCAAGGAATATGTGGGCAACCATGTATTTTCCAACAAGAAGAAAGACGTTCAGGATGCTCATGAGGCCATCCGACCTGCAAACATTCACATTCATCCCGATGATATCAGAGACTCTCTGACGAAGGATCAATATGGGCTGTATAAGCTGATATGGTCTCGCTTCATGGCCAGCCGGATGGCGTCTGCAGTATTTGATGTGGCGGCGGCGGAAATCCAGAACGGAGAGTATACCTTCCGGGCTACCGGAAGCAGAATGAAATTTGACGGATATTTGAAAATCTATAACAACTCCACCGAAGAAGATGAAGACAAGATGCTGCCTCTTCTGGAGGTGGGAGAGAACCTTTCTCTCATAGACCTTACGGGAGAGCAGAATTTCACGCAGCCCCCGTCCCGGTTTACGGAGGCTTCTCTTGTAAAGGATCTGGAAGAGAAAAATATCGGACGCCCCAGTACTTACGCGCCAATCACCGCCACTCTCATCGACCGGAAATATATCAATAGAGAGAAGAAAAACCTGATTCCCACAGATCTGGGTTTTTTGGTGACAGAGCTCATGGAAAAATATTTTCCGGAGATAGCCGATACCAGCTTTACAGCGGATATGGAGGACAGACTGGATAGCATAGAAGTGGAGCATGTGGACTGGACACTCATCATTAAAGAGTTTTATGACATTCTCAGCAAAGAGTTGGAAGTGGCAGACCGGGATATTGAGCGGATAAAACTGGAAGATGAAGTAACCGACGAGACTTGTGAACTCTGTGGCAAACCCATGGTGATAAAGCAGGGCAGGTTCGGCGAATTTCTGGCTTGCAGCGGATACCCGGAGTGCAAAAACACAAAGGCAAAGGTGAAGAAAATCGATATCAAATGCCCACGATGCGGTAAAGATATTGTAGCGAGAAAGAGCAAGACGGGCAAACTCTTTTACGGCTGCAGCGGTTACCCGGAATGCAGTCAGCTTTTCTGGAATAAGCCCGTGGATAAAAAGTGCCCGAAATGCGGGTCCATGCTCACAGAAAAGAAAACGAAAACCACGAAATATGTTTGTTCCAACGGGGACTGCGGGTATAAAGAATAATTGAACCGAGTCGATAGATAAAAGGAAGGACAGCCGGGAGGTACAGATGGGATTATTTCATGCAACTACAATCGTAGCAGTAAAACGGGAAAACGGGGATGTGTGCATCGGCGGAGACGGTCAGGTCACTATGGGCGAAACGGCCATCATGAAACATTCCGCCAAAAAAGTCAGAAAGATTTATAAAAACTCTGTGGTAACAGGCTTTGCAGGCTCTGTATCCGATGCTTTTACTTTGACGGAAAAGTTCGAGAAAAAGTTGGAAGAGCACGGAGGAAATCTGAAGAGGGCTGCAGTGGCTCTGGCTCAAAGCTGGAGGACAGACAGAGCCATGCGTAATCTGGAGGCTCTCATGCTGGCAGCAGACAAGGAGACCATACTCCTGATTTCAGGAAATGGAGAGGTTATCGAACCTGATGAAAATTTTGTGGCCATCGGTTCCGGCGGCAACTATGCATACGCAGCAGCAAATGCCCTTTATAAGCATACGGATCTCAGCGCGGAAGAAATCGTCAGAGAAGCTCTGGCTATCGCTGCATCCATTTGTGTATACACCAACGATCATATATCCGTTGAGAAGTTGTAAAATTTCGCTGACTTTGCGGAAGATTTTTTCATAGAATCAGCACCGTATTTTCCCATACGTTTGAGAAATCAGGGATAAATTTACAGGAGGTAGAGATTTGGGAACCCTTTATACAATGACACCGAGAGAAATCGTTCAGGAACTGGATAAATATATTATCGGCCAGGACAGTGCAAAGCGTTCCGTGGCCATCGCTCTCAGAAACCGCTACCGCAGGAGTCAGCTGCCTGAGGAGATGAGAGAGGAGATTTCCCCGAAAAATATACTCATGATGGGGCCTACCGGTGTGGGAAAGACGGAAATTGCCAGGAGGCTGGCCAGGCTTATGGATGCACCCTTTGTCAAGGTTGAGGCAACGAAATTTACAGAAGTGGGCTATGTAGGCAGGGATGTGGACTCAATGATCAGAGATCTGGTTGAAGCAGCCATCCGCATCACCAAACAGAGTCACCTGCAAAACAAATATTCCATCGCAGATGAAATCACGGAAGAGAAGATCATTGAAGCTATCATACCCGGGAAGAAAAAACCGGCTCAGAGTGGCGGCGTGCGGGGTCCTTTCGATTTTATATTGGGCGGAGGATTCCAGGCCAATCAGCAGCAGCAGGCACCGAAAGCCGATGAGCATGACGAGAGCAAAGGCGATGTGGAACTTGCCAGAGAACAGGTACGCCAACAGCTACGGGATGGTCTTCTTGAGAACCAATTCATAGAAATTGATATTGCAGAGGCCCCCAAAGGCAATCAGCTTGATTTGGGCAACGAAGATATGAGTATCGCCATCGGTAATATCTTCGGAAACATGGCCCCCCAGAAAAAAAAGAAGAAAAAACTCACCGTTCGTGATGCCCGAAAAATTCTCAGGGAGCAAGAAGCTCAGAACCTCATCGACATGGATCAGGTCACTGCAGAAGCATTGGAAAGCGCTGAGCAAAACGGGATTATCTTCATCGATGAAATCGATAAGATAGCCTCCAACTCGGGATTCAAATCCGGTGCGGACGTGTCCAGAGAAGGGGTACAGCGGGATATCCTGCCCATCGTTGAAGGCAGTGTAGTCAAGACGAAATACGGCCCGGTTAAAACAGATCATATGCTCTTCATCGGAGCAGGTGCCTTCCATACCGCGAAACCCACGGATCTGATTCCGGAGCTGCAGGGACGATTCCCCATACGGGTAGAATTGGAGAACCTGACGAAGGAAGACTTTATCCAGATTCTTACAGTACCGGAAAATGCTTTGCTTAAACAGCACAAAATGCTTTTGGAAACAGAAGGCGTGAAGATGGAGTTTACCGAAGGGGCCGTTGAGGAAATTGCAACCGTGGCATTTCTGTCCAACGAGCAGACGGAAAACATCGGAGCCAGGCGCCTTCACACGGTTATGGAAAGACTATTGGAGGAAATATCCTTTAACATTCCAGATATGCCGGAACAGGAAATCGTTATCGACGAAGAGTATGTGAAAGAAAAATTCATTGACCGGATTCAGGCAGATAACATCGACAGATACATTCTCTAAGAAGAATAAAAAATAGGTAAATATTTTGAAAATTAAAATAATTACCTATCGCATTGTCGAAAAATAGTGTATAATAACCACAATATTAATAGCACACGGAGGTATATGGCACAATGTCGATGGATTTGCTGGATAAAATAAGAAAGATGAATTGGGTTCTGCAGGAAAGCACTTCAGGGGTTTTTTCTTTTAATGATCTCTGCGCCATTCTCAGCGACTTGGAAGACGCAAATGTTTATGTGGTCAATAAAAGAGGAAAGGTTTTGGGAGTACATTATAAGATTGAAGCGGAAAGTGCTGCAATCATTGACCCTGAATCCGGTGTGGAAAAGTTTCCCACAGAATACAGCGAAGCACTGCTAAAAGTGACGGAAACCATGATTAACGTTACCCATGAGGAAGCGTTAGAGATTTTCAAGTACGAGTATGACACCTTTGAAAAGTTCTATTTAATCATCCCCATCAACAGTGGGGGACAGCGTCTTGGGACTTTGGTAGCTACCCGTTATCTGCCTCAGTTTTCGGCAGAAGATGTCATCCTGGGAGAGTACGGCGCTACGGTTATCGGTCTGGAAATTTTGCGAAAGAAGACACTTGAAATGGAAGCGGAAGAGCGGAGAACCGCCGTTGTGCAGATGGCAATCGCCACCCTTTCCTATTCCGAAGTGGAAGCTGTCCGCCAGATATTCAAGGAACTTAAGGGTTCGGAAGGCTTGCTGGTGGCCAGCAAGATCGCAGATCGTTCCGGCATCACCAGGTCGGTCATCGTAAACGCTCTCCGTAAATTGGAAAGCGCAGGGGTCATAGAAACCAGATCCCTTGGAATGAAAGGGACCCATATTAAAATACTCAACAACAAGTTCAAGGCGGAGCTTGAGAAAATGGGCGATTGACCTTCTTTCTGTTCACCTGTTGACCCCCGTTGGCATACAATGTTACCACGGGGGTTTTTTTATGTGGCGTAGGACGAGGGGACAGGAAAATAAGAAGAAGTGGTTCATACTGCTGCTTATTTGCGGTGTGCTGCTGAGCTATGGCATTTTCTTTACGGAACGGATCATCAAACCTGCCATCGCTTCCATCAGTGAGATCAAAGCCAGATCCATGATTGTGCAGACCGTCAATGATGTGGTTCGGGAGAAATACCAGTCGGAAAGCGGCTTTGAAAATCTGCTGGACATAAAGACCGATGAAGCGGGAAAGGTCACATTGGTTCAGGCAAACTCGGCAGCCATGAACAAGCTTTCTTATAATCTTGCTTGGGAGATTCAGCAAAGGCTTCGCAATATTGATGAGGAGCGAGTACAGATACCCATAGGGAGTATTTTAGGCAATCAGATTCTCTCTCAGACCGGCCCTCGTATTAAGTTGAAGGTTTTGCCGCTGGGCACTGCGAAAATCGATTTTAAGACGGAGTTGACAGAAGCGGGAATCAATCAGACAAAATACAAAATCTATCTTGTCGTAGTGAATACAGCAAAAGTGGTAGTTCCTTTTTCCGATAAGCAGATTCAGGTCGAAACCACCCTCCTGGTTGCGGAAGCGGTCATATTGGGTGAGATTCCCGACTCCTTTATCTATGTTCCCAAAGAGGATGTTTTGGATGCTATAAACTAAGGAATCCTATCATAGTTTTTTTGAATTCTATGGTATAATAAAGCTATGGATACATTAAAAGAAAACAATCAAAGAATAAGCGGAGAATCCATTCGGGCGATTTTGGCGGGTGTACAGCTTAGCGAAGACATTTCCTATTACATGGAGGAGCTTGACGGTCTGGCACAGGCGGCAGGCATTGAAGTGATAGGACAACTGATCCAGAGCAAGGACAGGCCCGATACGGCCACTTATATAGGTCGGGGTAAAGTCGAGGAACTTGCCGGGCTTTGTACTGACATGGAAGCGGATATGGTCATATTTAATGATGAGTTGTCTGGCGTGCAGCTTCGAAACCTGGAAGAAAAGCTCAATGTTAAAGTCATAGACCGAACCATTCTGATTTTGGATATCTTTGCAGAAAGAGCAACCTCGAAAGAGGGCAAGCTACAGGTAGAATTAGCCCAGCTCCAGTACCGACTCCCAAGGCTTACCGGTTTTGGAAAAGCTCTGTCAAGGCTTGGAGGCGGGATAGGCACCAGGGGACCCGGAGAAAAAAAGCTTGAGACGGACAGGCGCCATATCAAGCGTAAGATGGATGATATCAAAAGTGAGCTGGAAGAAGCAAGAAACAACCGTAGGATTAAAAGATCCCAAAGGGAAAAGTCGGGTGTCCCAATGGTGGCCCTTGTGGGGTATACCAACTCGGGGAAGTCGGCTCTCATGAATCGCTTCCTTATCGATACCATGAAGGAAGAGAAAGTGGTGGAAGAGAAGGACATGCTGTTTGCTACTCTGGACACATCCCACCGCAGCATTAAACTGGACACAAACCACGAGTTCATATTGATTGATACGGTGGGGTTTGTCAGCCACCTTCCCCATACCCTGGTTAAGGCTTTTTTAGCCACTCTGGAGGAAGTGAACTATGCCGATTTACTTCTCCATGTTGTGGATGCTTCCTATGAGGAAAATGATTTTCACATAGGAGTCACAGACCAGGTCCTGAAAGAGATTGGGGCAGGAGATAAAGATAAAATCCTGGTTTACAACAAAATCGATCGTCTGGATTCTTGGGAAAGAGCCAGATACGAAGGCCAGGACAGCATATGCATCTCAGCGAAATCCGGTGAGAATATGGATGCATTGATTCGGATGATCAAGGATAGGATCTTTGGCGGCCGGATTCCTACGGCCCTTCTGATCCCCTATAATCGGGGAGATATTACCTCGGATTTATGCAGTCGGTACAGCGTGAAAAACACCGAATACAGCGAGAATGGCACCTATTTGGAGGCCGAGCTTACCGTAGAGGATTATGAGCGGCTTTCCGGCTATCGGGTCCGATTGGCGGGTGGGATATGATTCGGTATCGAAGCATCCGAAAAGAAGGCTTCTCTGAGCAGTTCATAGAGAAATCACGGTTTATCGCTCATGTAAAACCGGTGGAGACAAAGGATGAAGCCCTGGATTTCTTTTACTCGATACGTAGCCTGCATAAAGCCGCCACCCACAATGTGCCAGCCTATGTGCTTGGAGAAAAAGGACATCTGCAATGGGCCAGCGATGACGGAGAACCCCAGGGGACAGCCGGTGCGCCCATCTTGCAGATGCTGGTCAAAGAAGAGCTTACAAATATTGCAGTGATGGTTACCCGCTATTTTGGCGGAATCAAACTGGGCACCGGAGGGCTGGTTCGTGCGTATACGGGAACTGCCAAATCAGCCATCGAGGTTGTGGGCACCTGCAATGTGATAGAAATGAATACCCTGTCCGTTAAACTGGATTACAGTTTTTTAAGTAAACTGCAAAATCTTGCGGAAAACGGAGTTTTTCAGATAGGGAATATTGTATATGAAGATAAGGTCACTGTGGATATTTCTATGGAGCCGGAAAAATGGGGAGAGGTTATGGAATGTCTGTCCAATCTCACCGGTGGACAGTATATGGAAATAGGATCCAGGCAGGAGCTGATGAAAACTTAGGAATTTGATCAAAAAAACTGCACCGTCATCCGATGAAGAGAGAATAGCTCTTTCTTGCATGAACAATGTCCACTCCCTAGTCTGTATAAACAACTTATATCCTTGTTCCTGCCAGGGGTGGAACTCAACTTCTCAATTTGCTTGCGAACTTGCAGGTAATCAAAACTTGGGATTTCCGTTGACAAGAAAAAGGCACTATGTTAAGATAAAAATCGGCTCAAGAGAGTTGTGAAAGTCGTTGTTTGACCGGAACTGGCAATGGACTTGAGCTACCGGCAGAGCTGCGAAAAATCGTCGAAAGATGAAAAAATAGAACTTGACACATAAAAGCAAATACTGTATAGTAACTAATTGTGTCAGACAATTAAAAATGGAATTACGTGGGCGCATAGCTCAGCTGGGAGAGCACCTGCCTTACAAGCAGGGGGTCATAGGTTCGAGCCCTATTGCGCCCACCACAGTGGCCTGGTAGTTCAGTTGGTTAGAATGCCAGCCTGTCACGCTGGAGGTCGTCGGTTCGAGCCCGATCCAGGTCGCCAACATTTTAATTGAGATTCGTGCTGGTGTGGCTCAACGGTAGAGCAGCTGATTTGTAATCAGCAGGTTGGGGGTTCGATTCCCTCCACCAGCTCCAGTGAAACAAAGGGAATCGAACCCGAAAGGGCTCGAGCGTCGTGAAAAAGTCCGGTGGACTTTTGAACAGCGAGAGGTCCAAGCCGACCGAAAGGGGAGGCGTAGGACGGCGGATGCGGAGCAGACGCGAATTCCCTCCACCAGCTCCAGTGAAACGAAGAGGGCACATGGTCTTTGACAATTGAATACATGGAGGGATTCCCGAGTGGCTAAAGGGGGCGGACTGTAAATCCGTTAGCGGAGCTTTCGATGGTTCGAATCCATCTCCCTCCACCAATTGTATGCGGAAGTGGCTCAGGGGTAGAGCATCGCCTTGCCAAGGCGAGGGTCGCG
>CAYOYO010000014.1:0-975 GCA_964408195.1 uncultured Oscillospiraceae bacterium
TACCGCCGGCAACGGGAGTCCCGGTGGCAGAGTCATAAGACACCATTTCTTCCAGCTGTTTCACGGTGTAATTGACTTCTCTGCCGATCTTGTCTCCGGTGACAGTCAGGACATACTCCGAATTTTCCGGAGTGTTATAGGGAGCAGTGTTGTGCTTGAAGCCGGGAGCATCCTGTTCCGCCACGTAAATATAGGCCACATTTCCGAATTCGGTGTATCCCGGATTGGGGTCTGCGGCAAAAACGCTCTTGTCATAGACAAGCTTGATCGGACCGTCGTCGTTGTCGAGAGCGGTTTTAATACCGGCGGCTCCGTCATAGACAAAGGGAGCCGTGGTCGTTCCATCCTCCGTACCGGTCCCATAAGCAATGATAACAGGCTTACCTGCTGCCTCCGCCTCATCCAGCTGTTCCAGGGTAAATTGCGCGATGGTCTGACGTACCCGATTTTTCAGGAGGACTTTATATGCTTTATCTGTCTTGTGAATGCCATTGTCTCCGGAAGTCATGTCGTTGACAATATACTGAAGGCGGATTCCCTCATACTGAAGGGTCCAGTCCGCTTCATCACGGACATCCGTGTAAACACCCCTGTAGGCACCTGCATTCTGCGTTTCCAGCTCCCGGACCGGCAGAGGTACGCTGGTTGTAACGCCGGGGCCTTCAATAGTCAATGTCGCTCCAGTGATGGCATCAACGTCATAAGGTCCGTCGGATCCCGTGATTCCGCCGTTGTTGATGTGTTTATAAGGGCTGTTGACAAAATCGATGCCGGAAGCCGGTGTTACAGTGATGGTATTTATCAGTTTATAAGGTTTATCTCCATCTCCGTATAAGGTGAAGAAACCATAGATTGAAGCATCCTCTTTTGCCGTTTCATAAATACCTTCAAGGGTGGACTCGTCTGCTCCCTTTTCGTAGGCCAGCAAATAGTTCCCTTCCACCAATTGGGCAACGGTCATGTCAAATCCGCCCA
>CAYOYO010000014.1:985-3439 GCA_964408195.1 uncultured Oscillospiraceae bacterium
ATAAGGGCTGTTGACAAAATCGATGCCGGATGATGAAGTCACTGTAATCGTGTTAATCCTCTTAGCGGGTTGACTCCCGCCATCGCCGTACAATGCGAAGAATCCATAAATTGCAGCATTATTCTTTGCCGTATCATAGATACCTGCCAGGTCAGTTGCGTTAGTGCCCTTTTCATAAGCAAGTATGTAGTTGCCGCTGATAAGGTCGGCAACAGTCATACCGCTGGCGCTGACCGCCCAGCCATCTGCAGATGTAAAGTTAACGGTGTCATTGGGGCCATAGGAGCTGAGAAGCACCGAGAGGGGAACACCCCGCACGTAGTCGGTTTTATCTCCGCCGCTGGAAGAGTAGGTATAGATTCTGTCTGCCCGGTTCATGAGGAGGATCTGTGCTCTGGTGTAGTCTACCCTATCTATGGTGATAGCGGTTTCCGTTATGGCAGGACCAATTTCGATTTTTCTAACAACCTGGTTGTACATCGGGTTGTTCTGGTCGTTGATCTCGAGCTGACCGATGATCATGCGCAGTGCTTTACTGTCTGTTTCTGTTCCTGTAGGAATATCTGGAGCACTTTCATATTTATTCTCATAAGAAAGAATACTAGGGACCTCAACAGCATCCGTTGAATTTCCCTCTGCAATGCCTGGGAAGTAACTCCTCGTCACGCCAAATCCCTGGCTGGTAGGGGGAGTCCCCGCCTGAGATCCTCCTGTAGTATTACCGATGTGATCGGGATCAAAGGTTGCAATAACTCCATCACTTGCAATGGCTTTTACTTGATAATCGTTATATTTATCCGGGGTAAAGTCTGTTCCGGCAAATAAGTCGCTGACTTTTACCCCTTTTGCTTTATAAATACGTTTTGTTCCAACAGAGTTTAATGAAGAATAAAGGTATTCTGTCGTTCCCCCCATCGCCTTCAGTTCATCCAATGTATAGGATCTTTCGTTTCCTACATTGGTCTTTGAATAGGAGGCTCCGCCGAGAATGCCCTGACCGGTCACCGCAACTACCGGTGTTTCGATTATAGGGGTCAGTTCATCGGCTCCATATGCCTGCCAGCTTATCGTGGGAGCTATAGGAACCATGGTGACCAGTAAGGCCATAACAAGCATCACAACGAGGCTTTGCTTCCATGCTCTGCCGTTAGGATAACACTCTCGTCTCTCTCTACCGGAAGTCTGCGCTTTGGTTTTGTTTCTCATTTTTCCGCTCCTTCAATTTATTTTATCTATGTGTAAAAATTAAATTTTGGTTGCGATGATTCGGGCAGTGTGGCGGCTCCGGATGTCAAATTGAGTTCAGAGGATGCATCCGGCTTCTCAAAGTTCAAAATATAAGGGCCACCCTTTCGAGTCACCCTTTTTCGTAAAACAAAAACAGGTGACTAGTCTAGTGCACCCGTTGTGAAAACATACGCCTTCGCATACTCCTTTCCAAAACGGGAGGCCTTGTCGTTTCCAACAAAACCCATTGGTTTAGTTTCTTAGCTTTGTGCCTTAGAAAGATAAACTCGGAATCCTGTTATTTCATTTTTATAGATGCAGTTTATCGAATTCGCTATGTGTCCCATAAGACCTATCTGTAGTCTAAGAAGCCACTATCCTGCATTCGTCAATATTATATCATTCTTTCATAAATATTGGAAGCATATTTTTCTCTACATATTCCGGAGCCTCCCGATGCGCTCCTCGATGGGCGGGTGGGTGGAAAACAGCCTGGATACCTTCTTTGCGAAGGGTTGACTTATGCAGAGAGCGTGAACAGACTGGTTCGTGAATGCGGTCTGATGCTGCTTTAGATATTGCCGATTGTATTCATCGATTTTTTCCAGTGCAGAAGCCAGACCAAGGGGATAACCTATGATGGCGGACCCGGAAGCATCGGCCAAATACTCCCGTTGCTTTGAAACAGCGCTCTGCATGGCCCTCACAATCAAGGGCCCCAGGAGGATTGCAATGACGGACACAGCCATAATCACCAGAAAGACGATGGCATTCCCCCCGCCTCCTCTAGAGCTTCCCGAACTTCTTCTGCCTCTGCCGGAAAAATGCATGCTCCTGCCAAATACCTGAAGAATCATCAGCAGAGCGGCAGACAAAGCTGCGGCCAATGAAACGAACTTGATATCATCGTTTTTCAAATGGGCTACTTCATGGGCTATGACACCTTCCAGCTCTTCCCGGTTCAGGGTCTCAAGAAGGCCCCTTGTGACCGCCACCATGGATTTGCCGCCGCCGGAGCCGGATGCAAAAGCATTCAGTTCTCCAGATTCTATCACATAGACCTTGGGGGGATTGATTTGTGCACCTGCAGCGATGGCATCCACCGTCTCATAGAGAAAAGGGTATCCTTCCCTGTCTGCTTCGAGGGCTTCTGCAGCCTTGGCAAGGATTTTGCCGCTGTTTCTATATGACACCATGGACACGATGAGCGAAACAAGAACACCCAGT
>CAYOYO010000014.1:3449-12824 GCA_964408195.1 uncultured Oscillospiraceae bacterium
CCCCAAGCCGGCTCCTATGATAACAGTCAGGACCAGATCGTAATAATTCCCGTAATAGACAGATTGGCCATAAAATAGTCCGATCACTGCAAAAATAAGTGCAAAAAACAGAACAAATCCTACTACCACTATGATGGAGTTTCGTTTGCTATGATTGATCTGATCATAAGCGCTGACATAATTTCCCGACATATGAAATCCTCCCGTCAATCCAGTTTCACAGCTACGGCTTCCCTCATATCACTTTCTTCCACTTCAAAGAATTCTTTCTTGGAAAAATTGAAAATCCCTGCAATCAAAAGCCCAGGGAAGGTCTGGACTGCCGTGTTATAATTCATGACCGCTTGGTTATAATTGTTTCTGCTGTAGGCAATCCGATTCTCCGTGCCTGCCAGAGACTCCTGAAGCATGAGGAAATTCTGGCTGGCCTTCAAGTCCGGATAGTTTTCCGCTATGGCAAAGAGCTGCTTCACAGCCCTGTTCATCTGCTGATCGATGGCTTCCATCTCTTTGGGTGTGGATGCACCTTCAAAAGAAGCTCTTAAAACTGCAATCCTTTCAAAGGTATCTTTTTCATGATTTGCATAGGCCTTGACCGTCTCTACAAGGTTGGGAATCAGGTCAAAACGCCTCTTCAGCTGCACATCTATGTTTGCCCAGGCGGATTCCACTGTGTTGCGTTTTCTTATCAATCCATTAAAGATCAGAACCACCGCAAGGATCAGTATTACGATTACTGCAATCAGAGCAACAATGCCGTTTTCCACTTTGCCTATCCCCTTCCCATGTTTGGTCCCGCTTTCACAGGCCATAAACCATATACTTTATATTATAATCCTTACACCTTATATTATCATATTCTGTGGCATTCAAACAATTTCCATGTAGGATAATTTCTGATAAAGCGGCAGATATCCTCTCAAAAAAATGTGTATAGGGAACGACGGTTTCCCTATACACAAATTCATAAATTGAGCTGAAGTTTTTACCTTTATCTCAAAACCAGCGACCCGGTTTTCACAAGGCTGGTATAATCAAAGGCATTGATGATGCCGTCCTGGATATAATACAACGTATTTCCAATGTAGGCGGTTCTCCGGCCATAAGGGATATACTTCCCATAGACTTCCGGTTGTTCGTACTTTAGAAAACCCTTTTGTTCCAAGGCTTTGCCTTTGTAGCTTAGCACCAGTGCTCCCTGGTTTGTGTCGGTCCAGTTTTTGTCTTTTACCAGGAAAGCATCAAAGACGATTTGCTGTGAAGCAGAATCTACCATGACTGCTTTATGGTTGTAAAGAGCCTCGCTGTAGCTGCCGGTTTCCCCGATGACCAGATTTTCCACCTCTCTGGGTTTTCCCATATCGGACACATCAAAGAGGGATATCTTAAGTCCTCCCTGCCGGAATCCTACTGGGGTTTCCTTTCCCGAAGCATCCCGTTCAAAGAGTTCCCGGGTCTCCATGCCGATTCCCAGAATCAGATCCTCACCCACGGGATGCAGGTAATTGCTGAAGCCGGGCATCTTCAATTCTCCCGTCACTTTTGGTGCTGTTGGGTCCGACAAATCGAAGACAAAGAGGGGATCCATAGTGCGGAAGGTTACTATATAGCCCTTGTCGCCCATGAAGCGGACAGAGTAAATGGTTTCCCCTTTCGCTAGTCCGGTTACGGAACCGATGGTATTGAGAGAGCCGTTCAGCACATAGAGGTTGTTGCCTTCCTCCCAGAGGGTGGTGGCAACCCTGAGATTTCCTTCATACTCATCCATGGAGAACTGGTTGAGCAGGTTTCCTTTCACGGTTCCGGAACCGGCATAGCCCACGTTCATACCATCGATGCTGAATTTGGTAATCTCGGTAGCTCCATCATAGCGTCCCGAAGCCAGATAGAGGGAGGATTCATTCATATATAGGGTGGAACCGAAGGCTGTGATGGCTTCCACTTCCGTTTTGCTGTTGTCCTTGATGTTGATGGCCGAGAGAACCACATATCCGGGGCTGATGGGTTCCGGCATGACCATGATGTCCTTCAGGTCCACGGGCATGGGTGATTCTCCCTGTACCGAATCCCTCATGAGGGGTACGGCAATTCCGCCGTACCAACCCGTATTGGTTATGAAATAAAGGTGATCTCCCGACTTTCTGCTGGACTGGTAGTTCCCTTCCATCTCATGGCTCTTTAAGAGTACCGGAGCTGCTGGATCCTCGATATTGTAAACATCAGCGAAGGCGAAGGATTTTGAATAACCGGGCATAATCATTTTCGCATCCGATTCCCAAGCTATGGAAGGCACGGGGGCTATATCGGTTTCTACAGCTTCCGCGCTTCCTGCAGCTCCCCCATCGCTGACGGGCAGATCCACTGCCGGCAGATCTCTTCCGTCCATCATGGGATAATAGCGACCTTCCTCGTATTCGGTGCGGTTGCCTAATAAGATTAATCTATCCTTGTCTACATAAATTTCATTGACATACTTCTGATCCGGCAGCTTGATGGTGAAGACCTCTGACAACTTCGGCCCATCCGCTTTGATGATCCGTACGGCGTTGCCTCCCGCATAATAGAGGTATTTGCCGTCGGTTTTTACGATATCCGCCTCGTCGATGCCTTCTACTTGAGTGTTTGTCTTTGAATAGTCGGAAGAGCCGGAGCCGGATGCCTCTCCCATGCCGTCGGCAGGGGCTGCTGCCCCACTGTCTGCGGCGCTTTGATTTTCGGTGCTCATAGGAGCTTCTTTAACCCCTTCTTCCAGAGCCACACCATTACCTGACCGGATAACACCGCCATAGTAGATTCCGTCTCTCTGCATCAAGCTGCTCAGCTGTTTCAGAGACTGGGCTTTCACAGCCACTCCGATCTTTGACTTCACAGTATTTACAAGGCCTGCCTCTTCATCAAGTCCCAACTTTTCGTTGGCAATCATGATGACACCGTCTTTATAATCCACGGTTTTCCCGAGGAGCTCTTCCGCAATGACACGGATGGGTACGAGAGTGCGGTCGTTTTTTAACAGAGCTTCCGTATCCATCTTCACGGTTTGAGTTACATCTCCTTGTTGAGAGATATAATGGCCCTTTCCGATAGGAAATACAAACTGCTTCCCTCCATAGGACACTAGAGCGTTATGCTCCTTGGCATCGTAGGAAACCGTCGCTCCGAAATGTTCCGCAACTGCCCGAAGCGGCACCAATGTTCGCTGTTTGTAAATCGTCGCTGCCACATCGTAGTTCTCCGGATCTAGGAATGCGGTTTCCTCACCGGACAAAATCAAAGGGCTACCCACATGCATGAAAATGGTCTGATCTTTATACTTGTTCAAATCCGCCGCAGGATAAACTTCCCCCGCCTGCGCCGTTTGGGCACAGCCTTGCACAACCAGACCGAACACCAGCAGAAAGGCCAGAATCAGAGTTATTTTTTTGTATCCCGTAACTTTCATATTACTCCCTCCTCGTAATCCATTCTCCGATTTATTAAAACCGGATACCTGTAAGACGGGTCCGGTGATAATTTGTTCCATAGTCTTCTCTTCATGTGTTTTAAAACCTGGAATTGGAGAATATATAGATTGGTAAAGATTGAATCAGACAAGTAGACCTATGGATATCCGGATTGGGAAAGGAGAAACCATGACACAGCAGAATCTCCATAAGAACGTTACCTTTGTGCAAGCCATAGCCATCGTCATCGGCATGATCATTGGTTCCGGAATCTTCCTGAAACCCAGCATCGTATTTCAGAACGCCGGATCACCTGTTTTGGGTCTGCTGGCCTGGGTATTGGGCGGGGTGATAACCTTGGCTTCGGCTCTCACTATAGCAGAAATTGCAGCAGCAATCCCCAAAACCGGAGGCTTATACGTATACCTGGAAGAACTCTACGGAGAAACCTGGGGATTTCTCCTGGGCTGGGTACAGACGGTGATCTCATTTCCCGCCGCTGCCGCAGCTTTAGCAATCGCCTTCAGCACCTACACTTCTTTCTTCTTCCCTCTGAGTGCTATGCAGCAAAAGCTTCTGGCTGTCGCCATCCTTGCTTTTGTAGTGACAATGAATGTCCTGGCTACCAGATACGGAGGATTCATCCAGACCGTTTCCACTGTGGCAAAGCTCTTTCCCATCGCCATCATCATCGTGCTGGGACTGTTGAACGGAGACGCTCATGATTTCTCTTCTGCCGTGGTCACGGAAGGGGCCGGCTTCGGAGCGGCAATCCTTGGCACCCTATGGGCCTATGACGGCTGGATTTCTGTCACCAATATGGCCGGTGAACTGAAAAATCCGGCTAAGGAAATGCCTCGCGCCATCATCTTTGGGGTCATAACAGTCATGGTGGTCTATCTTCTGGTAAATATGGCATTGCTCAACATCATACCGATTCAGCAGATTACCGCATCTGAGACCCCCGCTTCCCAAGCTGCCGTGGTGCTGTTCGGCGATGGGGGTGCCGCTTTCATTACTGCAGGAATCATCATCTCGGTATTCGGGGCTCTGAACGGCTACACTATGACCGGGGCCAGAGTCCCATTCTCTATGGGTCATCGGAAACAGCTGCCCTACTCGTCGAAGCTCATGAAACTTCACAGCCGCTTCGGCACGCCTGCCAACGCCTTGATTCTGGAAGGCATACTTGCTGTCATCTATATTTTCTCAGGTACATTCAACACCTTGACGGATATGCTGGTATTTGTCCTGTGGATCTTCTTTGTCACCGGGGTGTTCGGCGTCTTCCTGCTACGAAAAAGGCTGCCTGCAAAGAGCAAGGGTTACAGGGTGCCCCTCTATCCTCTCACTCCCATCATCGGTATACTGGGCGGTGTGTATATCCTGTTCAGTACTATAATCAGTGAACCGGTGTTTTCCGTCGTGGGGATCCTCATCACTCTGGCAGGGTTGCCAATTTATTATTTTATGGAAAAAAAGAAATGACGGGTTTCTTATTCCTTTTCATCCATGAGCTCATTGAACCCCACGCCGGCACCCCAGACAGTTTCCACCCGAATGACCGTAACAAAGGCATTTTTATCGGCTTTGGCCACGAATTGCTTGATGAGCATGCTTTCCCTGGGGGAGCATAAGGTGATAATTTTCTCTCTTTCCAGCTTTGTGTATTCGCCGATGATTTTTACATTGGAAACACCTCTCTTTATTTCATGAAGGATGAAATAGGCCACTTCGTCGTGTTTCTCGGTTATGATTTCCAGCTGCACCACTTTGGAGTCAAAGCCGTACATGACATAATCCACAACTCTGGAGAAAATAATCTGGGTCACCAGCGCATACAGTGCAATGTTTCTGCCGAAAAAGATGCCTGAACTGATTATGATGACGGCATCGATGACCAGAAGAATCTTTGAGAGACCTACCTGGGGTAGCAACTTCTTCTTTATTATTTTGGCTATTGTATCGGTACCGCCGAAGGAATAACCCCTGGTAAAAATAAGGCCACTGCATACCCCGCCAAAGACGCCACAGTATATGGCTGCAAGGATGATGTCTTTTTCCTCCAGCAGGTTAATATTAAAACGTTCAAACAGGAGCAGGAATCCCGGGTAGAGAACGGTGAGAAGCACGATTTTCCTTGCTTCTCCAAATCCCAACAGGATAGCACACACAACCAGTATCAAAAATGCAAACCCATAATACAGTACGGAAAAATCAATCCCTAAGGGCCCTTGCAAAATACGGCATATCCCTGTAATGCCACCGCTGGAAAGCCCGTTGGGAATCAGAATGCAAATGCTGGAGAATGCACCCAATGCGCAGCCTACGATGATAAAGAGCCAGTCGATGCCCCATTCCTTCACTTTTTCTTTCCTGATGGCTTCTTTCCACTTTTTCATGATTTTCCTCCGCGTTATAGCTCAGCCGTGAGAAGAGCGCTGTTTCCGAAAATATCCACGACTTTTATACAAAGGGGTCCAAACCGGGTGCCTATGGCTTCGTATACGGTGTCGATTCCGTCGTTTCCCTTGCAAAAATATATGTCCGGCCTGTTGACTCCATCCCGATAATTGCAGTCTATGCTCCAATAGGCTACAAACTGGAGGGAGTCCTCGGTCATGATTTCCTTGATGACAGTCAGGTGTTTTTCCTCTATGGGGAGCCGGTCTGCGGAGTAGGGTCGATAACCGGTAAGCTCTACTCTGAGCAGCATTTTGTCCGACCCCAGGGCGGGCCTTATTGAAATATCTGCCTCGATGATTCCTCTCTCTTCCGCCGCGGTCTCCTCCTCCCTTTCGTCATAGAGTGAATAGGCAGCGCCGGTGCAGATTAACCGCTTGTGGGAGCTGATAGCGGCCAACCGGCCGATATCGCAGGAGATCCATTTCCTTCCCAGCCTTTGCGCCGCTGCGGCCATGGTGCCGGAACCGCCGAAGAAATCAGCGCAGAGATCCCCTTCCCTTGTGCAACTTTCCAATATACGGTCTATAAGAGTCTCCGGCTTCTGGGTCACATAGCCGGTACGTTCCGCAGAGGTCCTTCCCACCATGTCCAGCTGCCAGACATCCTTCCGGTTGACCATGGTGTACCACCCCAATTCGTCCCTGTATTCCTTGACCCCTTTGAATCGATAGGGCTTATAGCCCCGGTTGTAGGATTTCTCAAGTTTTGGTTCGAAATAGTAACTTTTTGTCTTTGCATAGTAGAGAAGGGTATCGTGCTTTCTGGCAAAACGCCTCTTGCTGACTCCTCCTGATTTATACTGCCATATAATCTCGTTTACAAAACAATCCACGCCGAAAATTTCGTCCATGAGGATTTTAACATAATGGACCGCATGCCAGTCCAGATGCACAAATATGGAACCATCTTCCGCCAACAGATCCCGCATGAGCCGAAGGCGTACAGCCAACATCTTAAGGTACTCTTCCAAACCCTGTTCCCAAGTGTCGCTGTAGGCTTTCTGCTTCATAATGGGGATCGTTTTTAGCTTTTCGGAACGAAGCTTTATCTCTGCGTCGTACTGTGCTTTTGAAAAAAAGGGGGGATCGATGTAAATCAGGTTTATTTTTCCGGCAAGGTCTTTCTCGCGGAGCAGAAAGTTCATAAAGTCCAGATTGTCGCCTCTGGCCATTATGTTTTCCGGGTTATCCTGTACACCGCTGTTTTTTCCGGCCACCTCTTTTAATAGAAAGGCTCCGGTAGCAGCCTCGCCTATCATCTTCTCATAGGCCTTTCTGCTCTCTTCCACAATCTCCGGGAGTTTCATTATGAGGTCCATGTGACACATTCCTTTCTTTCTGCCTGTTTATCTCAATACAGAAATCAGATCCTGCCTCCCCACCTTCTTGAGGGCTTCCTCCACAAGAGGACGGTTCTCCTTCTTATGAAAATGCAGCAGAGCCCGCTGCATTTGTTTCTCTTTTAAATCCTTTGCCACATACACCTTTTCCCCTGTCAAGGGGTCCATCTCTGTATAGTACATGCAGGTTGACAACGTGCCGGGTGTAGGATAAAAATCCTGAACCTGGTCCGGTACAAATCCGTTTTTTTTCAGATAAAGTGCCAGTTCCACCGCATCCTCCAACGCGGCTCCCGGATGGGAGGATATGAGGTAAGGAATCAGAAATTGTTTTTTGCCGATTCGCTCATTGGTTTCCTTGTACTTCCTGCTGAAGGCTTCAAAGACCTCGACAGGCGGCTTTCGCATCCGGGCCAGTACCCGTGGCGATATGTGCTCCGGGGCTACCTTCAGGATGCCGCTGATGTGGTGTCTGCAAATTTCCTCCAGAAACTCACCGCTTTCATCTGCCATCAAGTAGTCGTAGCGTATCCCGGACCGTATAAACACCTTCTTTACCCCGGGGAGGCTGCGTACGCTTCGCAGTATTTCCATGTATCCTTTGTGATCCGCAGAAAGCTGATTGCAGGGTCTCGGATAGAGGCAATCCCGTTCCTTGCACACTCCGGATCTCAGTTGTTTTGTACAGGCAGGTTCCCGAAAGTTTGCGGTAGGTCCTCCGATATCGTGGATATATCCCTTAAAATCCGGCCTTTTCGTCAAGGCCTCGGCCTCTTTCAGGATGGACTCTCCGGAGCGGCCCCTCACTTCACGTCCCTGATGGTAGGTCAAAGCGCAGAATGCACAACCTCCGAAGCATCCTCGATTTGCCACGATGCTGAATTTCACTTCCTCTATGGCGGGGACCCCGCCCATGGATTCATACATAGGGTGCCAGTTCCCCTCAAAAGGCAATTGGTAGACGTCGTCAAGATCGAGAGTCTCCAGCGGGGACATGGGGGGATTCACCACCACGGCCGCAGCCTGGCCGTAAGGTTCAACAAGCGTCTTTCCACTAAGGGTGTCGTTATTTCTATACTGTATCCGGAAGCTGTCCGCATAGGCTTTTTTTGATTCCGTCACTTCCTCCCAGGAAGGAAGGAGTTCTGTCTCCACACCGGGAAGGAGTGCTTGATTCCGGTCCGGGGAAAGGGTGGTACGGTAAGCTGTACCGGAAATCCAGGTAATGTCTTTTATCGTGATGCCGCTGTCCAGGGCCTCCGCAATTTCCACCACGGCCTTCTCGCCCATGCCATAGACCAACAGGTCGGCTTTGGAATCCAGCAGTATGGATCTGCGAAGTCTGTCTTCCCAATAGTCGTAATGGGCAAGCCTTCTGAGACTTGCCTCGATGCCGCCGATAATGACAGGAACTTCTTTGTAGGCTTCCCTGGCCCGGTTGCTGTAGACAATTACGGCCCTGTCCGGCCTCCGTCCCGCCTTGCCCCCCGGGGAATAGCTATCCGTGCGCCTTCTGTGCTTAAATACGGAAAAATGATTCACCATGGAATCCACGTTCCCCGAAGTGATAAAAAAGCCCAGCCGCGGTCTGCCAAAGCGACGGAAATCATCAGAATCCTGCCATTTTGGCTGTGACAATATGGCAACCTTGAAGCCCCTGCTTTCCAGCACCCGGCTGATGATTGCATGGCCAAAGGAGGGATGATCCACGTAGGCATCCCCGGTCACCAGCACAAAATCGGGCTGATCCCAGCCTCTGGCAGTCATGTCTTCTCGGGAAACCGGTAAAAATGCCAATGTTACATCCTCCTGTCATAAAATCCAATCAAGGGGATCCTGCCAAAGGGTCTGTCCCCGTGGCTGGTTTCTACCTGCTGGCCTTGTCGTAGGGAATGGCCACTGCTCTGGGCGCCTGTGAGGACTTTGAGCTGAAAGCCAACACGATCAAGGTGGCAATAAAGGGTACCATCTTATATACATCGCTGGGGATCTGAGATGTGGATAAAATGGGGATTACGGAATAGGCTGAAGCGATGGTCTTCATAAGCCCGAAGAAAAAGGCGGCAAAGAGCACCCTCATGGGCTTCCACTGGCCGAATATCATAACGGCAAGGGCCAGAAATCCATAAC
>CAYOYO010000014.1:12834-15812 GCA_964408195.1 uncultured Oscillospiraceae bacterium
GATACCGTAGCATTGAACTGGGTGGATGTGGGAACTACAAAGACCAGACCGCCCAGGCCGGCCAGCCCCCCCGATATGGCCACTCCCGCATAGCGCATTTTGTACACATTAATCCCAACGGAATCCGCAGCATGGGGATGTTCCCCGCAAGCCCGCAGCCTTAAACCAAACCGGGTTTTGTAGAGGACAATGACGGAAACCACCAGAATGAACAGTCCGATATAAGTGGTGATATAGGCATTCTTAAAGAGAAGTCCGCCTAGGATGGGGATATCCCCCAGCACCGGTACCTTGGGTATCCGGAAGGTATTGCTGAAGGTAATCTGCTGTACCCCGTTATCCTGAATCATGCGGGCAACATAGATAGCAAATGCCGGAGCGAACATATTCAGGGCAGTGCCGCTGATAATCTGATCCGACTTCATATTTACCGAAGCATAAGAATGCAACAAGGAAAAAAGGATTCCTGTCACCACGGCAATCATGATGGCGATAAGCAACAGAGGCTGGCCGCTCATCACTCCATGCATCTTATTTATGAATAGAATGCTTGTAAAGGCTCCCATGATCATCATTCCATCCAGGGCGATGTTTGTGACGCCGCCCCGCTCGGTAAACACACCGCCCAAAGCCACGATAAGCAGGGGTATGGAGAAAAACATGGTCTGCTGTACTACCAGATAAAGGATACTCATTCTTCACTCCCTCCTTCTGACGGGGTTAAGGCTCCATCCCGGTCTTTTGTGTCTGCCGAAGTTTGCTTTTTTTCTGCGGCATCCGTTCTCCATTTCAGCAGTCTGGGCAGAATATTTCTGAACATGAGGGCAAAGGCACTGAAGTAGATGATGCAAGCGATGATGATATCGATGATCTCCGGAACGAAGTCCAGGGTCTGCAGGTAATTTCCGCCCAAGGTGATATAGGAGATGAAAATGGCGGAGAATATGATCCCGATGGGATTGGAAAGTCCGAGAAGAGCAACTGGAATCCCGTTGAACCCTTCCGCAGCCAGAACATCCACCGCTTTTATATGGCGTCCGCTGGCACCGGACAGATAGAGAAGGCCCCCTCCCGGTCCCGCCAGAACTCCCGCAATGGTCATAGAAAGCACAATGCTTCTCTTTTCATTTATACCGGCGTATTTGCTGGCATTCTGATTGAATCCGCAAGCCTTCAGTTCATAGCCGAAGGTGGTTTTATTCAGCACGATATACATGATCACCGCAACACCGATTGCTATATAGAATCCGCTATTCACAGTAGAAAGATCCACGGCGCCGGAAGTTCCGATGGGGTTGTAGAATATTTTGTCCAATCCGCCTTTCGGGAGAACCGCCGACTCGGCCACATTCATGGAAAGGGCTTTCCTTGAATCGTAGACCGTGGCTTTCACCATGAAATTGGCAAAATACATACCGATGTAATTCATCATAATGGTTGAGATGACTTCGTGGACGTTGAGGTATGCCTTGAGTAGCCCAGGTATCAGAGCCCACAATCCGCCAATTAAGCCCGCAGCCAATAATGCTACCATCCAATGGAATGGGGCCGGTATAACTGTCCATTTAACGCCGATGTACACGGCGGCAAAGGCTCCCATGATGAACTGGCCCGAAGCACCGATGTTGAACAGGCCGGTTTTAAATGCAAAGCCCACAGAAAGTCCGGTGAGGATCAGGGGGGTTGCAAAATACATAACCTGGCCCATTCCCTTGCCCCCGGTGGAGAAGCCTCCCTTCAGAATGATGATAAAACCGTCTGCGGCCTGAGATGGGTTGCTCACTAGGAGAATCAGGAACCCGAAGAGAAGCCCTGCCAATATGGCTACTACGGAAGAAGTGGCATTGTTAAATCCCCGGATGTTCAGCAGTTTCTTCAACAGAATCATATTGCCTCACTCCTTTCATCCCTTTTTCCGCCGGCCATATAGAGGCCCAATTCCTGATATGTGGTGGTTTTCGGATCCATCTCCCCAACAATTTCCCCTTCGTAGATGACGAGGATCCGGTCGCTCACATTCATGACCTCGTCCAACTCCAAAGATATGAGAAGAACGGCCTTTCCCTGATCACGCTGTGCAACCAGCTGCTTATGGATGTACTCGATCGCCCCTACATCCAATCCTCTTGTGGGTTGAACGGCAACCAGTATTTCCGGATCCAGATCGATTTCTCTGGCCACGATTGCCTTCTGCTGGTTTCCGCCGGACATGCTCCGAGCCATAGTCTTGGGACCTTGTCCGCTCCGGATATCGTATTTCTCAATGAGGCAGTTTGCGTATTCATTTATTTTCTGGAATTTGAGAAAGCCCCGGTTCTGAAAGACCGGAGTATAATAGCATTTGAGCACCAGGTTTTCCTCCAGAGAATAATCAAGAACCAATCCATGCTTGTGACGGTCTTCCGGGATATGGCTCATACCTTCCGCATTACGCTTTCTGATCGACAAATTGGTCACGTCCTTGCCGTTGATCAGAATCTGACCTTTCTCAAGGGGCTGCAGTCCCGTCAGGGCGTAGACCAGTTCCGACTGGCCGTTTCCGTCAATCCCGGCAATGCAGACGATTTCTCCCTTCCGAACGGTGAAGGATACATCCTTTACGGATTTCTTGGTATTGTGTTTCCCACCAACGGTAAGTCCCCGTACTTCAAGAGCAGGCGAGCCGGGTGCGGCATCGGCTTTATCCACGGCAAACTCCACCTTGCGCCCTACCATCATCTCCGACATTTCCTCCTTGGAAGTGGATGCCACATCGATGGTCCCGACAAATTTGCCTTTACGCAGCACGGTGCAACGGTCCGCTACTTCTTTGATTTCGTTTAGCTTATGCGTGATGAAAAGGATGGACTTGCCCTCGTCGGACAACCCCCTCATGATCTTCATCAATTCCTCGATTTCCTGGGGAGTGAGTACGGCGGTGGGTTCGTCGAAAATCAGTATTTCGTTGTCACGATAGAGCATCTTCAGAATTTCTACTC
>CAYOYO010000014.1:15822-26992 GCA_964408195.1 uncultured Oscillospiraceae bacterium
CCGGATCTACCGACAGCCCGTATTTCCCGGAGAGGTCCATGACCTTCTTTCTGGCCTCTTCCATGCGAAGGAACCCGTTTTTCGTGGTTTCCACTCCCAATATGATGTTTTGCAACACGGTGAAGTTGTGGACGAGCTTGAAGTGCTGGTGCACCATGCCGATCCCCAGAGCATTGGCTGCATTGGGGTCATTGACCCGAACCTCCTGACCGTCTTTTTTGATGATACCTTTTTCTGGTTGATAAAGGCCGAAAAGCACGCTCATCAACGTGGATTTCCCTGCCCCGTTTTCACCTAAAAGCGCATGGATCTCACCCTTTTTCAGCTGGAGGGTGATATTGTCATTGGCTATGATTCCGGGGAATACTTTGGTGATGTTCAGCATTTCGATTACGTAATCCATAGGTTGCCCTCCGTTTTTATGGATTTTGCTGTTTCTTGATACTGTAATTCATTATATATGAAGTGGAGGGAAAAATAAATCACAAATGCAGTAACCCTAGCCTATTTCCCGGGAAAAGACAACGGACCCCTTATCAGGGGTCCGCCGCATATGATTCATTTTTAGGTCTGTCTTTCTCCAAACAGGATGTGGATTATTCCACAAGGGCCACTTTCACGATGGACAAGCCTAAATCGTTTAGAGTCAACTCTGCACCCGATGCGTCAACATCCTTTTTCAGAATGATGTTTCCGGCTACCAGATCTCCGTAAACCGCATCATAATCCGCCTGACTAAAGGACTCAAACTTAGAGGTCTCCATAGGAAGTTGAACGCCGTCTTCCGCGGCTCCGTAAACCAGAGCTTCGCCGCCGGGGAAGCTTCCCGCATAGTAAGCGGTCAATGCGGACTGCACGGATGCAGCCAGGCCCTTCATGGCAGAGGTGATGACCGTATCGGATTCAGAACTCTGATCAACGTCGACGCCGATGACTGCTCCGCCGGATGCTTCGGCAGCCGACATAACCGAGTTTCCTACCAGGCCGCCGCAGGCAAAGATGACTTCAACGCCTTCGGCGTACCAGGAGGTAGCCAGTGTCTGGGTTTCCGGTGTGGCATCAAAGTTGCCGGTATAGTGATACTTGAGATCGATGTTGGTCAATCCCAACTCAGCAGCTGCAGCTTCGGCTCCCTGAGCAAAACCGTAACCAAAGCGAACTACAGCAGGCACAGCCATTCCGCCCATGAAGCCAAGCTTGGTGTAGCCGTCTTTTACAGCGGCATAGCCTGCCAGGTAACCGGACTGCTCTTCCGCATAGACGATACCTACGGTATTGTCATTGGTACGGAACTCGGAATAATCCGCATTGTGGGGATTTCCGTCTATGAGGATAAAGCTCACATTCTCATACATATCCTGAGCGATAAAGATTGGTTCCTCAAAAAGGAATCCCGGTGTAACTACTACCTTTGCACCGCCTTCAACAGCAAGTTGAATGGAGGCCAGATAGGCGTCGGTGGTTTGCTCTGTTGGCTTGTAATATTTATGGCTGATTCCGTTCTCTTCGGCATATGCCACAATACCTTCCCAAGTACCCTGGTTGAAGGATTTGTCATCGATGGATCCGATGTCGGTAATCATAGCGATCTCGTACCCTTCGGCAACCGGTTCACCCTCGTCCTCGGGGGCAGGTTCTGTGCCGCCGCAGGCTGCAAAGCTGAACACCATGACAAAGGCCAGCAGCAATACCATAAATTTCTTCATTTGCTCTTCTCCTCCTAAATTGTTCGTTAAGCATTAATGAACTTCTTCCATTATACCCCAATAGGGTCCAAGTGGAAAGCATAATTTATTCCTCGAACTCCTCTCTGTTTTCCGGAACATAGATGTCACCTGCAAGAATGGCAGCCGCATAACCGTCTGCCGTAAGCCGCATCTCTTCCGTCAGATTTCCCGCCTCATCAGAATACCCTACAGCCTCGAAATCCAGCCCAAATTCATAAACGCCTCCTTCGAACTCCCCGTCCATGAAACTCTGAATGGATAGGTACACACCGTTATCGATCCGTTTGAACATGGAGCAAAGCACCGTTTCCGGAGCTATTTCCGACTGGTCTTTATCTACACCGATGGCCCACACCTCTCTCTCTGCAGCTGCTTCGATAACACCGATGCCGCATTCTCCCGAGGCATGGAAAATCACATCGACCCCCTGATCCATGAGTGCAAGGGCAGCAGCTTCTCCCTTAGCAGCATCATCGAAACATCCGGTGTATTCGGCAAGAACCCTCGCTTCCGGGTTAACAGCCTTGATGCCGGCCCGGTAGCCGTATTCGAAACTTTCTATGGTCTGGTCCTCCACGCCTCCAACAAATCCCAGCGTATGTGTTTCCGTAGCCATAGCAGCGATTACTCCCACCAAGAAGGATCCTTCTTCTTCCTTAAAGGAAAGGCTCATCACATTGTCAGGAGCTTCCGCCTCCGAATCCACTACAGCAAATAGGGTGTCTGGGTTTTCCACCGCGATGGACTCCAATTCATCTTCTTCAATATGTCCCACAGCAATAACCAGATCGGCCCCCTCCGAAGCCGCAGATGATACGGTCTCCACATAATCATCCGGGGTTTCCGGCTCTTCCACCTTTACCTCGATGGCATAGTCTACGGCTGCTCTCTGAACACCTTCATAAGCCATATCGTTAAAGGATTTGTCTCCCAATCCCCCTTCCGAGGCAACCATAACCACCTTCGGCAACGGTGCCGGGGGCTGCTGGTCGTTTTTATTACATGCTGTACCACTGAAAGCCGTCATAGCAATGAGCAGCAGCAATAGAGTCTTTTTCATGAGTTCCTCCAGTCTCTTTCCTTCCCAATCCTTTGAAGCATCCTGAATATTATACTACATAAAAAAATGCCAATCAAGGCTGGCAGTTTGATATGCAACGTTGTACCCCCGAGAATGACCAAGGCAGCAGGAGATCTTCTGTCTCCTGCTGCCCTTGGCTAATCTTAGATTTCCTTATTCGTCCATTCTTTTTACGGGCGAATGAACATCTGTACCCAGTAACCGGTACCGTTATCTCCGGATACGTAGCCAACGCCGATTTCAGTGAAGTTCGTGTTCATGATGTTGGCTTTGTGGCCCGGTGAATTCATCCAGCCATCCATTACGGAAGAAGGAGACATGTATCCCTTTGCGATGTTTTCCCCGGCTGCCGTGTAGCGGATGCCGAAGGACTTCATCATGTCAAAGGGGGAACCGTATGTGGGAGATGTATGGGAAAAATAGTTTTTATCCCTCAGATCTGCTGCTTTGGCTTCTGCCACCTTAGACAGCTCTGCATTGTACGCTAGAGGAGCAAGGCCCTGAGCGGCTCTTTCTTTGTTGACAAGATCAACTACCTGACTTTCATAGCTACCTGCTGCATTGCCGCTCTGTGCAGGTGTTGCCGGCTTTTCCACCGCGGTGGGTGTGGCTGCCTTCACAGGGGTTACAGGCTTTGGAACCGCTACAGGCGCCACCGGCATAACAGGCGCTTTGGTCGCGGTATTTGTAACATTTCCTGCTCCAGCCGGGGTGCAGAGTGAATTTTTCATTGTCTGCAAATCAAAGTTACATTTCAGGTTCGGCATGTATTTGGCGCAAAGATTTTGAATCTGCTCCGCACTGATCTTAAATGGCACTTGCACCGGTGTTTTATAGCAGGTTTTTTCTGCCGCGAAAGCCGATGCCGGCATCGCCATTACCACCAGCATGCATAAGACTACAACGTATTTGATACTCTTTTTCATACAATTGTACCTCCGTATCTCAGTATCTCAGTATCCTGAGCCCTTCGTTCCGGACTCTGACGTATTCCGAATCCAGCCGGGGGATTCGATAAAAATAAGTATAGGGGTTCTTTTTCTTCAAAAGAACCCCTCAAATTCTACCAATTTTCTAGTTTTGATCTGTTTCGCCCTTTAAAGGAGGATTGTCGCAAGAACACGATCGGTGTCGCTTAAGTCTGGAAAGTAGTAATCCGGGCTACAGGCGCGTAAGGTTTCTTCATCTGCCCAGCCTGTGGCTACGGCGATACTGGTAGCTCCCACCTTTTTTGCGCACAGAATATCGTAGACGCTGTCCCCGATTACAAAGACCTGTTTGCTTGCAAAAGAAGTTTTAAAAAAAACTTCTGCCTCCCGGATACAAGCTTTTGCGGCATCCCATTTTTCGCCGGGTTCGTCTCCGAAGCCACCCAGCTTGAAGTAATGCCCCAATCCCACCGAATCCAGTTTTGTCATGGCACCAACCCTGAGGTTGCTGGTTAGCAGTGCGTTTTCAGATTTGGGACTGGCGTGGATGGTATCCAGCAGTGCCCGTACTCCGGGTAGAATCCGCTTTTCCTTGTTGCTTTGGAGCACATCGGCCAAGACGTCACGGTAATGGCGGATGACAGCGGGCAATTGGTCTTTTTTGATGGCATGGGACCTCATGATTCCTTCCAGTATCATGGAGTCCATAGCGCCGCCAATATCCGAGCTGCCGAATGCGTCTTCGATACCATAAAGTTCAAGGAATGTACGGTTCAGAGCCTTTCTCCCGTCACTGCCGCAGTGGAGCAGGGTGCCGTCGATGTCCCAGAGAATCAATGAACGGACTGCCATCAATCCAATATCTCGCATCCGTTTAAAACATCTCCCAGCTGGTCCAGATCCGCGCTGACGCTCACTACGAAATCTAATTCATACAGCTTTGACATATTCTGAAGTCTTTCGAAGAATTCTCCCAGATCGAAAATGTGTACATCCTTATGGTGAAGGATGCCATCTATAAAAATGACCTCGATGTCATGATCCGAGCTGATGATACCGTAGATAAATCCGATATACTCATCTATGTTTGTAATGTGCTCATAGTCTTCCATACAAACAACTCTGATCTGATATTTGAGGTCGTACATTAGTCTGTGATTTTTGTTGATAAAAACGATGCTCCCGTCTGCAGTCTCCACCATGTCGTTGGCTAGGTGTATCATTTTTTTTGTTTTTCCGGACCCTTTATGGCCCGCAAATACTTTCACCAATCGAACCGCCCCCTTCTATTTAGTATTGTTCTTTAATTATACACTACCCATAAAAAAGGGCAAGGAAGAAAAGTTTATTTTATTTTCTGCAATCGCAACTGGCCGCAGGCTCCGTCAATATCTGTGCCTAAGTCTCTGCGGATGGTAGCACCGATTCCCTTATCCGAAAGAATCCTACAGAATTCCTCAGCCCTTTGCCTGCTCGCAGCCCCAAATTCCCGCTCTCTCACGGTGTTTAAGGGGATCAGGTTCACATGGCAGAGCATGTGGCGGAGTTTGTTCGACAGTTCTTCCGCATGAACCTTGCTGTCATTACATCCTCTGATCATTGCGTATTCGAAGGTAATCCGTCTCCCGGTGGCAGCCGTATGCCTGCGGCAAGCATCCAGCAGTGCTGCCAGAGGATACTTTTTATTGATAGGCATGAGCCTGCTGCGGATCTCATCGTTGGAGGCATGCAGGGAAACGGCCAGATTAACCTGAGGATAATCTCTGCCGAAGGCTTCAATTTTAGGGATGATTCCGCAGGTGGAGACCGTAATGGACCGAAGACCCATATTGAACCCTTCCTCTGCATGGATTAAGGTTATAAAGCGGCATAGGTTTTCATAGTTATCAAAAGGCTCACCGGTACCCATCACAACCACATTGCCGATGGCTTCCCCCGTTTCCTTTTGGATTGCCAGAACCTGATCCAGCATTTCAGCCGGTGTCAGGTTGTCTGCTCTGCCGCCGATTGCCGAGGCACAGAAAGCGCATCCCATCCTACAGCCGGCCTGTGAGGAGATGCAGACAGAGTTCCCGTAATGATACTTCAGAAATACGCTCTCAATGGCGTTCCCACTTCTCATCCCGAACAGATATTTTTTGGTGCCGTCTGTTGCGGAAACCTGCATGTCTTCCAGCTCAAGTCTTTCTATAAAACTTATTTCATTGAGCTTTTCCCGCAGATCCCTCGGCAGATTAGTCATTTCTTCAAAAGTGTAAGCTCCTTTTGCCAGCCATCCAAAGATCTGGGATGCACGATATTTCGCCTGGCCAATGCTCATTAGAAGCTGTTCCAGCTCTGCAACTGTCATGGATTTGATATCCGCTTTCATTCTCTTCTCCTATGGAAGGAATCGGGCTCCTGCCCAATCCGGCAGGAGCCATGCCTCCAAACCTTACCGGTCCTCCAGTTTTTCTACGTCGATACCGGTCTTATGGCCGTTCAAGTCGTACTCCTGCAAGGAGTCTTCCATTTTTTTCACTTCCAAGGCCAGGGTTTCACGCATGATATAATCTCTGTGCACTTCCAAAGCGCTGATAAAGTCCTCATCACCGCGGCAATAAATGCAAATACGGTCCGTCATCTGAAAATCCTTCTGCTTTCGAAGCTGCTGTACTTTTGAAATCATTTCCCGGGCAATTCCCTCGGATTTCAGTTCCGGGGTGAGCGTCGTATCAAGGATGACAAACACATTGTTTTCCATGGCCACGGCAAAGCCTGGTTTTGCCGTGATTCTCACGTCAAACAACTCTTTTTCCGCTCTGATTTCCTCCCCGTCCAAATTCAGGGTTATCTCTCCATCCCTGTCCAGGATTGCCGCAGCAGCTTTAGGATCAAGTTTTGCTATGGCGGCACCAAAGGTTTTCATCTTACTTCCCAAAGCCGGCCCTGCTGCCTTGAAATTGGGTTTTAGAGATAAATCCATATATTTGTCCAAGTCCTTTTCAAAAACAACTTCTTTCACATTGAGCTCTTCTTTGATCAGGTCGGCCATATCGCTTATCAAGTCTTCGTATTTTCCGTCTACCAGAATCTCTAAGAGAGGCTGACGCACTTTGATGCGCTCCTTCTCCCTCACACCTCTGCCAAGGCCCACAAGCGTCCGGACCAGATCCATCCGCTCTTCTGCTTTTTCATTGATTAAATCGGCTTTGCATTCCGGATAATAGGAAAGGTGCACTGACTCTTCGCCCGTCAGCTTCGTATAAATTTCATCGGTGATAAAGGGCGCGAAAGGCGCCGCCAGCCGGGCAATTCCCACCAATATCTCATAGGTTGTCAGGTAGACGGACTTTTTATCCTCCGTAAGCTCTTCTCCCCAGAAACGCCTCCTGGCTCTGCGAATGTACCAATTGGACAGATCTTCTACCAGGAACTCCTGAATTTTACGTACGGATTTCATATGGTCATAGCGGTCCATCTCCTCCATGACTTCGCGGATCAGTCTGTTGTACTTGGAGAGGATCCAACGATCCAGTTCCGGCCTCTTGTCGTAGTCTACGAAGAAGGTTCTGGGATCGATCCCGTCGGTATTGGAATAGAGCACGAAGAAATTATACACATTCCGCAGAGTGCCAAAAAACTTGCTTACAATTTCCACCAATCCGTCCTCATCAAATTTGGTAGGAGACCAGGCCGGTGAAGTGTACAGCAGATACCACCTGGTAGCATCCGCCCCATATTTGTCAAAGAGGTCGAAGGGATTTACTGTATTCCCTTTGGATTTGGACATTTTCTTGCCCTCTTTGTCCAAGATTAGGTCGTTAACAAGAACATTCCTGTAGGGCGAGGTTCCCTTTATGAAGGTTGAAATCGCCAGCAGAGAATAAAACCATCCTCTGGTCTGATCTATGCCTTCACAGATGAAGTCTGCAGGAAAGAACTCCGTGTCAAAGACCTCCTTGTTTTCAAAGGGGTAATGTCTCTGGGCGAAGGGCATGGCACCGCTGTCGAACCAGCAGTCCATGACTTCCGGGATGCGGTTCATGGTTTCGCCGCATTTGGAACAACGGATATGCACTTCATCTACGTCGGGTCTATGAAGTTCGATGGATTCGTCGATGGTCTCAATGGCTTTTTCCACAAGCTCGGCCCTGGAGCCGATGCTCTCCAGATGGCCGCAACTACAGCGCCAGATATTGATCGGTGTGCCCCAATACCGATTTCGGGAGATGGCCCAGTCGTTGACGTTTTCAATCCAGTTTCCAAACCGCTTTTCTCCGACAAAAGCAGGGAACCAGTTGACCTTGTTGTTGTTTTCCACAAGCTGATCCTTCAGCTTCGTCATTTCGATATACCAGCTGGGCTTGGCATAGTAAAGCAAAGGTGTAGAGCACCTCCAACAATGCGGATAATTGTGTTCCACCTTTTCTTTGTGGTAAATCTTGTCCTCGGCAGCCAACCACTTGATGATATCCACATCCAGGCCGTCTTCCATCACGAAGCGACCGGCCCAGGGAGTCTCCGTATATTTCCCTTCTTCATCCACCGGATTGGGAACCGGAAGCCCGTACTTTCTTCCTGTATTGTAGTCGTCTTCCCCAAAGGCGGGAGCAGTATGGACGATTCCGGTGCCGTCTTCTGTTGTCACATAGTCGCCACAAGTGACATAGAAGGCTTTTTTATCCACCTCTATAAAAGGCATCAGCTGCTCGTATTCAACGTATTCCAAATCGCTGCCCTTCAGCTCTTCAAGAACCGTATAGGTTCCGGCCCCCAGCACTTTATCCGCCAGGGCTTTGGATACATAGTAAACCGTTCCCTGCTGTTCTGCCTTCACATAGTTGATGTCTGCACCCACGGTAAGGGCCACATTGGAAGCCAAGGTCCAGGGAGTCGTGGTCCATGCCAGGAAGTACTCATCTTTATATTTCCGTTTGAACTTTGCCGTGATGGTGTTGGTCTTTACTTCTTTGTAACCCAGAGCTACTTCGTGGGAAGCCAGACCTGTGCCGCAGCGGGGGCAATAGGGAAGAATTTTATGACCCTCATAGATCAAGCCGGCTTTAAAGAATTCCTTCAGAATCCACCAGCCTGTCTCAATGTAGTCATTATCCAGAGTAATATAGGGATCGTCCATATCGATGAGATATCCCATTCGCCGGGTCATTTCCCGCCATTGCTTCTCGTAGGTAAATACGGATTCTCTGCATTTCTGGTTGAACTCCCGGATTCCATACGTTTCGATATCCTGCTTGCCGTTCATTTTCAGCTGCTTTTCCACTTCGATCTCTACGGGCAGACCATGGGTGTCCCAGCCTGCTTTTCGCTTTACCGCATAGCCCTGCATTGTCTTGTGGCGAAGCACGGAATCCTTCAGCGTCCTGGCGATGACATGATGGATGCCCGGGCTTCCGTTGGCTGTAGGAGGGCCTTCATAAAATAGGAAAGAGGGCTTCCCTTCTCTCGTGGTCACGCATTTTTCCAGCAGGTTCTCCTTGTCCCATAAATCTGCTTGTCGATTCTGAACCTCTGCAATTGGTTTTTCTGATAAATTTTCAAACATGGTATCTATACTCTCCTTCATAAAATCAATTCACCGGTCGGAATGATTCAGCGTATAACGTTAAAAAAATCCCCGAATCCATTTTCTCTTTGAATTCAGGGACGAATCATATCCGCGGTACCACCCTAATAGCGGAACCTCCTTATCGGAAAGATCCGCCTCTCATTTTCCGCTTAACTCGCGGTAAGTGTCCGCTTACTGTCAGTTCAACGGACATGCTCCGGAGTGATTTTCACATAATCCCTCACCGGCAGCCTTTCACCATTGGCCGCCTCTCTGCAGGGCTGCAGGACTGCTACTATCTCCATCATTGCTTTTGTCTTATATAGCCTGCGCTTTTATTTGCCACACAACAGGCATTCACTGTAAATCTATGAATATCATTCTACTTGTATCGCTCAACCCTGTCAACTTGAAGTTTCAGAAAGTCACGGAGACAGACCCTTTCACAGGAAGCGGAAGGGTCTGTGCCCTCCTGACTTCTATTTTATTTCAATCGGAGTCTGCCCAGAGCCTCATAGATTATACTGCTGTGAAAACCTTGAGCAGCCAACCGCCTGCCGATTCGGGCTATCTCCTTTTCTTCCGGGATCTGTTTCCTCTTTTCCTCTTCGTAAAAAACCGAATCCTCGGGATAATACGACTCCTCACTACTGTCCGGATCTAACTGCTTTAGAAGTTTGTTGAGATAAGACAGTAGAACTTCCTTCTCGGCGCCGCCGCCGAAATGGGTTTCCAGCCCCGCCTTTATGATTTGGGAGTCAATCCCCTTTTCTGTCAGCTCCCGTTCCAGACGCAGGGGGCCCCGGCCTTTTCCGATCCCATAGAGGACATATCTTTCACAATAGTCCTCATCGTCCAAAAGGCCACACTTTGAAAGATAACCCAAGCATTCTTCCACTTGCGCTTCAGGAATCCCCTTTGACAACAAGTACTTACGAATCTCCCAAGCCGTACGATCCCTTGTATTCAGGTACTTCAGAGCCAGATCATGAACCTTTTGATCCATTGCGGTCCTCCTTTGCTTCCTCCCGGGGCCTTGACATGCCTCCCAGGCTTGTGCCTATGACACCTATTATGATCAATCCGGTGCATATAATGTGATAGAGGTACAGTGGCTCCTTAAGAAAAATCACACCGGCTACGATGGATATGGCGGTGGAGAGATTCCCGAAAATAGTTGCTTTCACTGCTTCCATATGGGCCAGCATGTAAGCCATCAGCAGGGAGGAAACCAGTGTGGAGGGTATACCGAGAAAACCGCAGGCCAGGATAAATTCCCAATGTTGCAGCGGTGCAAAGTATTGCAGAGGTTCTCCGCTGACCGCCCCTGCTGCTAAAGTGGCTCCGTTGAAAAGCAAACAGCCCCCCAATGAGATTGCGAATGCGATGGTATAGGGGCTGAATTCCCGCCTCACCCCTCGCATAAAAACATTGCTGAGAGCCATGAGAAGGCTTGACAGGAAAAGCAGGATGAGCCCTGTTATACTGACTCCGTGAAAGTCCTGAATACTGAAAACAAACATGGCTATAACAGCCGTTATAGATAGGGAAATAAACGCATTTTGTTTCCAATCCCCCTTCTCTCCCAGATAGTAGTGGGCGATGATCTTGGTGAGGATGGGAATGATGGCAAATATGATGCCGCTTTCGATGGATGTGGCAACGAGCAGGCCTAAGGCCTGAAATACCATGAAACCGAGATAAAATCCGGCTGTCAGAGCCAGCCTTTTTAAAGACTTTCCCGACAGGTCAACTTTTGCGAACCGGACTGCCAAAGGGATCAGCGCGGCGACGGCTGCGAAATTGAAGCGATATGTAAGGATTTGAAGGGGAGTAGCGGTTTCCATAGAAGTTTTCACTGCAAGAAAAGAAAAGCCTACAATGA
>CAYOYO010000015.1:0-3250 GCA_964408195.1 uncultured Oscillospiraceae bacterium
AGGTTTTCCTGACAAAGGGTCTGTCCCCTTGGCTGGTCTGTCCCCTTGGCTGGTCTGTCCCCTTGGCTGGGTTTTGCCTCTGCTTGACATTTTCCGGCATATTCCCGATAATGAAATCAGGTGATACTATGCAGGAGTGGATGGCAGAGTTTGTTGATCAATTCGGGTATGCAGGGGTCTTCCTGCTTATCGCAATAGAGACCATATTTCCGCCGATTCCTTCGGAGGTAATTTTGACATTCGGCGGATTCCTCACCACCTATACCTCAATGACCCTTTGGGGCGTGGTAGGATTCGCTACTCTTGGAGCTCTCACCGGGGCTATGGCCCTCTATGGAGTAGGTAGATGGCTCAACCCCCACAGGCTTCAGCATTGGTTGGACGGCCGTATCGGAAAGCTGCTGCACTTCAATCCCAATGACGTGGATCGGGCTGTGGGCTGGTTTTCCCGAAAAGGCACATCCGCGGTATTCTTCTGCCGGTTTGTCCCTATTGTCCGAAGTATGATTTCCATCCCTGCGGGGATATCCCGTATGAACCTGGGAAAATTCCTCCTCTTTACAGGGGCCGGGACAGTGATCTGGAACCTGGTACTGGTGTATTTGGGCTCATTGGCAGGCGATTCCTGGGAAAAGATTACGGAGTATATGCACATCTACGGAAGGCTGGCTCTGGCGGCCTTCGCGGCACTGACCTTGTTTCTGGTGTACCTCTATTACAAAAAGAGGTTTTAGATAAACGAGCGGAGGTGAAATGCAAGTGAGTAATGTGAGCAAATTCTATGTGGGTCAGAGTGCCAAAGAAACTATCAAGGTCACAGAAAATCTGATCTATGAGACCGCCGATTATAGCGGCGATTACAATCCTATCCACACTTCAAGGGACTTTGCCGAAAAAAAGCAGTTTAAAGTTCGGATCGCCCACAGTCTGGTGTGCGAGGCACTTACCTCAAAGGTAATCGGAATGCAGCTACCCGGACCCGGAGCCGTCTTCATCAGGATGAACTTTGTCTGCCTGAAACCGGTCATTATCGACGATGTAATCACCGCAACGGCAACCATCAAAGAGATTCACGAAGAGAAAAACATTTTGGACATTCAAGTGGAATGCCGCAACCAAAGGGATGAGCCGGTTGTGGAATGCGACACCAGGGTTCTTTATCTGGGCACCGATGAGGAATGAGAGCCATTACCTTCCATGCTATCCCATTCCGTAAAAAAGATTCGTTATAAATGAAGAGAAAGCATCTGTGAACATAAGAACCACAGGTGCTTTTTTGAAAAACACAAAATGTACCCCGAAATAACCCGTTCTTCAGGAGAATACCTATTACTGAGGGATTTTCAATGAGAGAAATCGACAGAGATGCTGCAAGGGCAAAGGCTGAAAAGGCGTATCGTGAGGAGTTTCTTTTCCGCTTTGAAAGCTTCGTATTGCAGACGGCATATAAAGTAACAAATCAATATGTGACAAAAAGCGATGAAGTCTGGTCTATCGCGCTTTTTGCGTTCAACGAAGCCATCGATGCCTACGACCCGGATAAAGGGAGTTTTATCCCATTTGCCGGGATGGTAATAAGGAGAAGGCTCTACGACTATATCAGGAAAAAATCCGGGGATGCTCCGGAACTGCTTGTTGATCCTATTTGTTTCAGCGGTGAAAGGGATCCGGAGGCAGAAGATCAGGCCCTGTTCCGACAAGTTGCAGAGAAGACCTCTTTTAAAACGGAGGACAGTGCAAGACTGGAGATTGAAGCGATTTCCCAGGTGCTTAGCAGTTATGGGTTCCGCTTCATGGACCTGATATCCGTCTCTCCCAAGACAAAAAAGACCAAGATTGCCTGTGCACAGGCTGTCGCTTGTCTCTTGGAACATCCCCACTTGATGGATCGCATGAAAGCTTTCAAAATGCTTCCGGTAGCAGGAATTGAAAAAAATGCAAAAGTACCCCGAAAAATATTGGAACGCCATAGAAAATACATAATAGCAGCAGCGGAGATCGTATCCGGAGACTATCCCGTGCTGAGCGGATATATTTCATATATAAAAAGGAGCTGTCAAGATGAAGGGGATTGTTGTAGATATTAAAGAAGGGAACGCCTCTGTTCTCACTGAGAATGGGGAAGTACGAGGGGTGAAGGACCGCAGATACCGTATCGGTGAAGAAATCAACCTGGCGGAAGGATTACGGTTGAACTCCGGGCTGGTCCGGTGGGGGACCGGAATAGCTGCTGCCTTGGTGCTGTTTGCAACGGGGGCTTTCGCCTATACCACTCCGGATGCGTATATAAGCGTTGATGTGAACCCCTCGGTTGAGATTTCTATCAATATGTTCGACAGAGTATTGGATGTAAAAGCGGTGAACGATGATGGAGAAGAGCTGCTTTCAGCCATATCGCTTACGCACATGTCTATCGAAAAAGCCATGGAGCAGCTGACCGAAAAACTAATGGAGGAAAATTATATCACAAATGATGAAAACGGCGGGGTAATCATCACCACATCCGGAGAAGATCCGATAAAAGCGGAAAAACTTGCAGCCAGGTTGGAGGCAAAAGTCCGTCAGTGTATTGACGAAGAAGGAAAAACAGCTCTAGTGGAAGCAGAAGCCGTGGGCTTGGAGCGAGTGCAAGAGGCAGAGAAACTCGGAGTCACCCCCGGTAAACTCAACCTTGTGGAGAAACTGGTGAAAAGTTCCCCGGACCCGGAGGATATGGTGATTGAAGAGTGGCTGGATAAACCGGTAAAAGAAATCAATAAGCTCATCAAGGAAAACAGAAAAGCCTTAAAGGAACAGGAAAAGGCAGGCCGGGATGAAGATGAGGACAAAGAGCAGAACCATGAGGAAGATGCCATTGAAGAAAATGACGGAAATCAGCCAAAAGGTGTAAAGAACGGCAACACAAAAGACCCGGGGAAAAAAACCGATTGGAATATCCAAAGTGAAGAAAAAGAAAAGAATGTAGAAAAGGAAAAGAACGGAGAAAAAGAAAATGGGAAGCCCTTCCTAAATGAAAAGGAACCCGGAGAAGGCAACGGGGTAAAAAGCAAGCAGAAGGGCGATTATCACACGCTTCATGGCGCGGAAGCGTGAAGTTTCAGAAACCTCCGGACTCATGCGGCAGAGTATGAGTCCGGAGGTTTCTGCATCTGATGGCAGCGGTTTGCATTTCCGTTAATCTTTATGGATTTTTGGCAACAGATGCGATAGAATTGAAACATATAGCACGGTCATATCGTCATAGAATCAA
>CAYOYO010000015.1:3261-25454 GCA_964408195.1 uncultured Oscillospiraceae bacterium
TTTTGGGAAATAAGATTTATAAGAAACTGGGCTGCCTGCTGCTCTCCGGCGCCCTGGTTTTCGGGCTGTTTCTGCCCGGGGAAAGCTATGGAGCTTCCAGTTTTACCGATATCAAAGGCCACTGGGCGGAACAGTATATTGAGACCGCAGTGGCTCAGGGTATTATTAAAGGCTACACGGACGGGAGATTTCTGCCCGACGAGAAAGTTTCCCGAGCTGAATTCATCAGCATGGTAAACCGGGCCCTGGGGAACAGCACCACAGGTTCCATCCGTTTCAGCGATGTCTCCACCGGAGCCTGGTATTATTCCGACGTGTCTAAAGCGGTGACGGCAGGCTTTGTCAGCGGATTTGACGATGGGACCTTCCGGCCCAATTACAAAATCACCCGGCAGGAAGCTGCCGTGATGCTGGCCAGAATCATTCCCACTTACGGTTATAGCACCAATCTGACCCGCTTTGCCGACTACAGATCCATTGGTGACTGGGCCTACACAGCTATGTCCAAGGTCAGCGGAAAGGGCTATATCTCCGGATATACAGACGGCAGCATCCATCCTCTGGACTCCTTGACAAGGGCCCAGGCCGCAAAGATCATCAGCGATATCGTGACAAAGGAAACCATCGTTTCCACAGATCCGGTGGTGAAAAAAGATGGAACAAAGCTTACGGGCAGAATATACTCCAACAACGTGACCATCCACAGCGACCTGGACGACGGGGATGCGACGGTGGAAAACTGTATCGTCCTGGGTAAACTTATCGTTCAGGGGGGCGGTGACAATACGGTCACCGTCAACAACTCCCGGGTCGCAAGTGCCGTGGTAGACCGGTCTGACGGGCGTGTACGGCTGCTGGCAAAAGGAGAAACATCCATCCTGAATACCCAGTGTTCGGAGGAGTTTGCCCTGGAGACCGCAAGCCTTTCCGGAGATGCGTTCGGCTCCGGCTTTGAGCGAGTCAGCTTCACAGCCTCCTCTACCGGCACCCTTCAGGGGAATTTTCCTTTTGTGTCCCTGGATGGATCCTCAGCGGACCTGCAGCTGCTTTCCGGCACCATTAAAAGGCTGGATGTAACCAGCAGCGGCCGGAGATCTGATATTACTATAGAAAGCAAAGGCACGGTAACCCAGGCCAATGTTTATGGGGAGTCCTACTTCCACGGCACCGGAACCATTTCGGATATGCAGGTCTATGCAAAAGGTGTCACCTACGAAACCAAGCCTAAGCGGTGGACCATCAACTCCGGCGGGGAGACCCCCTCCCTGAATGACCCGGAATTGACCATGACCTTTGACCCTGCCAAGGGCAAGACCAATGTCTATCTTGATACCAAGATTACCATAACTTTTAATTCCGCCATGCGGGAAGACGACGGAAGCACCATCACCAACGCGGAAATTCCCGGCATCGTGACCCTTCGCAAGGGATCCGCCACCGGCAGCACCGTCTCCTACACCGGATCCATCAATTCCGCAAAGACCGTGATCACATTGACACCGTCGGTCCTCCTTGAAGAGGACACCAGATATTACATCGTGGTAAAAGCCGATACGATGATCGATGCCAATGGGGAAGAAAATGATGCGGAAACATCATATTTCAACACCGGGGACGACACAGAAAACCTGGTAGTCACCTATTCGCCGGCAAACGGGGACACCAATGTGGCAGTGAACAAAAATAGCTTTACCATTTCATTCTCAGAAGGGGTGAAGCGCTATAACGGCACTACCCTCACCACAAGCGACAGCTATCTTAAGAGCAGTGTGGTTCTCTTCCAGAAGGGCAGCACCGCAGTGAATACCTCCGATTATTCCGTAACGATTAACAGCAATAAGACCCGGATCACCGTAACCCTAGATGACGATTATAGCCTTGCGCTGAACACCAAGTACACCCTGGGCATTCGCTCATCCACACTGAAGACCATCGACGGGACAAATGTGCCGGCTTCCAGCGTCAGCTGGACCACCGCGGGCAGCCCCGTTCTGAGCACCGTCAGTGCCATCCCTTATGAAAAGGCAGTGGATTTTAAGGCTACACCCAATGTAAGCGGCAGAATCTATGCAGTACTGGTGGCCGGCACCGGGGCGGCTCCCACGGCAGCCCAGATGAAAGACGGCAAGGACGCTGCCGGGAACCCGGCCATTGCAGCGGTAAACATTGCCGCAACCGCCGCCTCCCCGGCAACGGCCAACATTACCGGAGACGGCATCACCAGAGATACGGCCTATCGTGTCTACGCTGTACTGTATGACGGAAGCAACAACGCATCTGCCGTGGTCAATGCCCCGGTGACAACGGAACCCTTGAAACTGAAGACTCTCACCCTGATTCCAGATACAGGGACATCCAACGTCCTCACCGGATTTAAGCCGGATAAGACCGACTATGGCAAGGTGATCGTACCCAACGGCACGGTTTCCGTAGAGGTCACCGCCGAGGCCAACGATCCCATTTTCGTGGGAGATTTAACCATCAACGGCAAAACGGCAGCGGTGGATACGGTCTATTTGGCAGGTGGCAAGGCAACAGTCACCGTGACTGTACAAGAGACAGGTAAGCGGGTTGTAACCTATACCATGGAAGTTGTGGAAGCCGGCAGTGCGGAGCTTGGCTCCATGACCATTAACGGGGATTCCTATGACCCGGCTCTGGGAACGGCATACAGCATCGGCGCAGATCCCGTTCAGGTGACCCTAATCATCAATCCCAGTGATCCAAACGGTAAAATCCGTATCGGAAGCACGGAAGCAGTGCCGGGAGCTCCCATCGAGCTGACCCTCAACTCCACGATTACGGAAGTGAGCTTTACCATCGAATCTTCCGACGGTCTGGCTAAAAAGACTTACAGGGTCCTTCTTGATCGGACCCCCATTACCGACTCTTCCCCCGCCCCATCCCCCGATTCTTCCGATACAACAGGTGAATAACTAGAGGGACAGAGTGGGTATCCGTCACAGAAATACGAGAGAATGAGAGGTTGAAAACATGGGTTGGAAGTTTGTATTGGCGCTGATTTTCGCACTGATCGTAGCGGTGTTTGCCATTCAGAATGCGGCTCCCGTGGATGTGAATTTCCTCGCCTGGAAGGTAAGCATATCGCAAGCTTTGATCGTACTGATAGCGGCTATTTTCGGAGCTTTGGCCGTACTGCTGTTAAGTCTGGTGAAACAGGTGAAGCTAAAAGCCAACATCCGCAGTGACAAGAAAACCATAACCACACTGCAGACCGAGATTCAGACTATGAAGGGGAAGCTGGACAAAACCGAGGCAAGGGCCACCGCCGCCGAAGCGGCTGCCGCCCTCATGGCGGAGGGCCAGGAGCAGGACCGGGGCCACAATGTTTAATAACCTGTGAAACCGGCATGATAGGATTATGACAAATAAGCAAACCATACCATAATAAAAGCGGGGCAGCCTTTGAGGCTGCCCCTTATTTTACATGGAGTGCCGGGGCTACTCCATCTATTTAAACTGCTTCAGCAGGAACAACGGTGTCTGGCACAGCATCGGCTTCCTCTGTGTGAATCGCAGCAGCAACAGCCAACTGCGATACCTATAATAAATGGGATTATAGGCATATTACCAACCTCCCTTCGCTGTCACACCCAGTATATGCAAAAGTGGCCGGCTGGGTTCCCATATGGCTGTTATGGGGATGGGGAAATTGCCCAGGCAGCATAGAACCGGTTCGAAATGGCAAACCTATGGGCGGAGGTGAGGAGTATTATGGAAAACAATACCGAGGGTAGCCGGGAGGGCCGGAGGGAGTCCTTATGGAATGCCACCTGCCGGATCGACAGAAGAGAAGCTCTGCAGGCGGAGTTTACAGAGGCCGAGGCAGTGGTCATCGGGGCAGGGCTGGCGGGAGTTCTTACAGCTTATATGCTGCAGCAGAAGGGGATTGATACCCTGGTGGTGGAATCCAATCGTATCGGAAGCGGGACCACCGGCTATACAACAGCAAAACTCACATCGCAGCACGACCTGATCTACGACAGGCTCATTGCAGGTCCCGGCATGGAAAAAGCCCGGCAGTATGCGTCAGCCAATCAGCGGGCTATCGATTTCTTTCGCCGGTTAATCCGGGAGAAAGGAATTGACTGCGGGCTGGAAGATAAGCCTGCCTATCTTTATACGCTTAGGAAGGATAAGGCAAATGAACTCCGGAAAGAAGCGGAGGCAGCAACAAAGCTTGGAATCCCAAACGCGTTTCTAGAAGGCAGGGACTTGGTTACAGAAAATGAATGGGGCCTTCCTTTTTCGGCAGAGGCTGCATTGCGGTTTCATGGGCAGGCCCAGTATCATCCGCTGAAGTTTCTCAGAGCAATGGCCGAAGAACTTAGAATTTATGAAGACACAAGAGTCCTTGATGTAATGGAGGGAGGAAACGGCACTGCACCCCGGGAGTCGGAAAAGAGCATCCTCATCACCGACAGGGGCAGAATATCCGCACACTATGTGGTATTCGCCTGCCATTATCCCTTTTTGATCATGCCCGGTTACTATTTTGCACGGCTATATCAGGAAAGAGCCTATGTTCTGGCACTGTCCGGCTGTCCCCGGGTCAATGGACTTTATCTTAGTGTGGATCAACAGGGGTGGTCCTTCCGAAATTATGAAGATCTGCTGTTGTTGGGGGGCAGCAGCCACAGGACAGGAGAGAATAAGGAGGGCAGATGCTATCAAGCCCTGCGGGATGCAGCGAAGAATTGGTTTCCGGAAGCAACGGAGCGCTATGCCTGGTCAACACAGGACTGCATGCCACTGGACGGAGTTCCCTATATGGGGCTCTACGCTTCTGACCGGCCCAACTGGTACGTGGCCACAGGATTTCAAAAGTGGGGCATGACCAGTTCTATGGTTGCTGCGGATATCATATCTTCCATGATTGCGAAAAAACCCTTTGAGATTTCACAAGCGGGGGCAGAGGTTTTTTCGCCTCAGCGCTTTACCGTCCCCGTATCCGGAGAGGAGCTCTGGGATGATGTTAAGACCATCGGCAGCGGTCTTCTTCGCGAGATTTTCTCCATGCCCGATAAGGAAGCTGCTTCCATAGAGCCGGGTCATGGCGGCGTTGTGGAATATAAAGGAGAAAAGCTGGGAGTTTTTCGGGATGAGCAGAACGAATTTCACACAGTATCCACAAGGTGTCGCCACATGGGCTGCCAACTGGCCTGGAATCCGGAGGAACGAAGCTGGGACTGTCCGTGTCACGGCTCCCGTTTCGATATGAAAGGAGATGTCATCAGCGGCCCCGCCGTCAAGTCTTTAGAAAGGGTTGCGAAAAACGGAAAAAAATAGTATTATAGAGAAGGAACTGCGCCTCCGGTAATTTCCGGGGGCGTGGTCCTATAAAAACAAGAGCAGCCGGGTATGGCGAATATTACATACTATAAGGATCTATATTACATGAAGAAATATTCCAAGATCGTCCTCCTTCTTATCGCAGACGCTGTCTTAATCAATCTGGCTTTCATCTCCGCCCTCCTGCTTCGATTTGACTTTGCCGCGCATTCTCATGAGTATGACCGGTATGTGGAAGTGTTTGTAAACTGGGCCATTGTTATCACCGCCATCAAGCTGATCATCAACAGCATCATGGGCCTCTACAGCAGTATGTGGAAATATGCGGGGATCAATGAGGTGTTCCGGGTCTGCGGAGCAGCCCTTTTAGGCTTTTCCTCGGTGATGTCACTCATGTTCTACTTTGATCAGATGCTTCCCAGGAGCGTCTATTTGATGACTTTGGCTCTTGATATCCTTTTCCTGGGTGGACTGAGGATCGGTTACCGACTGTTGCGCAGCCTTCGCAGTTCAGGAGAAATGAGGCCTTTGCGAGTACTCGTCATCGGTGCGGGGGATGCGGGAGCCAGCATGATTAAAGAGATCCGGGATAACCCTCAATCCCGTAAACAGGTGATAGGAGTGGTGGATGACAACCCGTCAAAAGCGGGCACCAGAATCGTAGGGAAAAAAGTATTGGGCAACCGGGATGCTATACCTTCCCTGGTGAAGAAGCATCGCATCGACGAAATTATCATAGCCATCCCTTCGGGGACAAGAAAAGATGTTCAGGCTATCGCCAGCATATGCGGGAACACCGGATGCAGGACCAGTATCCTTCCGGCTTACATAGATCTCATCGACGGAAAAGTGAATATCAGTAAGCTTAGAAGAGTGAGTATCGAAGATCTCTTGGGTCGGGAGCCCGTATCGCTGGATATCAAGGTTATCAGCGGTTACATAGAGGACAAGGTGGTGCTGGTGACGGGAGCGGGAGGCTCCATCGGTTCGGAGCTCTGCAGACAGGTGGCCGGAATCGGACCAAGAAGACTGGTGGCCCTGGACATTTATGAAAACAGCCTCTACGAATTGAGTGTAGAGCTGAAACGATCCCATCCGGAGCTTGACTTCGTGCCGGTAATCAACTCGGTGCAGAACCGCAGCATATTGGAAATCCCATTCGCAAAACATCAACCTCATGTGGTGTTTCATGCTGCCGCCCATAAGCATGTACCATTGATGGAGATAAATCCCAGAGAAGCACTCCTCAATAACATCATCGGCACCAAGAATATGCTTGATCTTTCCGATGAACATGGGGTAGAAAAGTTCATACTCATTTCCACGGACAAAGCAGTAAACCCAACAAATGTAATGGGAGCCACGAAACGCATCGCGGAGATGCTCATGCAGGAGAAGAGCCGCAGTTCCCTCACCAGCTATTCGGCGGTCCGCTTTGGCAATGTGTTGGGAAGCAACGGAAGCGTCCTTCCCTTGTTCCGGAGGCAGATCGAGCATGGCGGACCCGTAACGGTGACCCACCGTGAGGTCACCCGCTATTTCATGACCATTCCCGAAGCGGTGCAGCTGGTGATTCAGACCGGTGCCATGGCGGCGGGAGGGGAAATTTTCATTCTGGACATGGGGGAACCTATGAAGATAAAAGATCTGGCAGAAAACCTGATCCGGCTGTCCGGGTACACCCCTTATACGGACATCGATATCGCGTTCACCGGGTTAAGGCCCGGGGAAAAGTTATATGAGGAACTGCTGCTGGCTGAGGAAGGCCTGCAGAGTACCTCTCACGGAAGGATTTTCATCGGGCAGCCTGTGCCTCCGACTCCTGTCCTTGCAGACATTCTAAGCAGTGGCAGGGATGCTCTGGAAGAAGTGATACTCGATGTGAGCAGCGGCACCGATGACCAGGTAAAAGAGTGGATTCGCACTCTGGTGCCCAATTATACCAACGGCAACGGAGACGGCACGAATCGGAATATCCGGGATATGGAAGATATTTTCCCCGACGCATAGTCAGGGTGCCATCATGATATGATTATAAAGAGGGCACCGATTGGATTTTTGGAAAACACCGTGATGAGAAAGGGAAAAGGGGCCATGACAAATAAGGAAAACCGCTGCGTTAAGACCAATGAAACGAGCTTACATCTGAGCGTGGACTTTAGCGCTTCCACCCTGCCTTTCCAGCAACTGGAGCGAAATAGGACGGAACTGGATAAGGCAGAGACCCGCCTTTCTTCGGGTAAAGAGGATTTTACCGGTTGGGTCCGGCTCCCCGGAGAATATGACAGGGAAGAACTGGACAGGATCAAGAAGGTCGGAGCTGCCATTGGAAGAAAATGCGATGCCTTTGTGGTGATCGGCATAGGGGGTTCCTACCTGGGAGCCAGGGCTGCCATTGAAATGCTGGGAGAAAAGGGGGCCGGCCCCCGAATCTACTATGCCGGTCAGAACATCAGCGGCACCTACCATGCAGAGCTGCTGGAAGAGCTTTCGGACAAGGAAGTCTGCCTCTGTGTCATCTCTAAGTCAGGAACAACTACGGAGCCGGGCATCGCCTTCGCTCTCCTGAAGGATATGCTGGTTGGAAAATACGGAGAGGAGGAAGCGCGCAGGCGGATTTATGCCGTGACGGATGAAAAACGCGGTGTTCTCCGGGAAGAGGCAGACAGAGAAGGATATGAGAGCTTTGTGGTCCCCGATGATATCGGCGGACGTTACTCTGTTCTGACCCCAGTAGGGCTTCTGCCCATTGCCGCAGCGGGGATCAATGTGGATGCCATGCTGGAAGGGGCGGCGGAGATGTGCATCTCCCGGCCTTTTGAAGAGGATGGGGCTGCCTTGTATGCGTCGGCTCGCAGGGAGCTCTTTGCTATGGGTAAGTCCGTGGAAGTCTTTGAAAGCTACGAACCCAGATTGCTGTATTTTTCCGAGTGGCTCAAGCAGCTCTTCGGAGAGAGCGAGGGAAAGCAGGGGAAGGGAATTTTCCCGGCGGCTCTCCAGTTCAGCACAGACCTCCATTCCATGGGACAGTTCCTTCAGGAAGGGCATCAAATTTTCTTTGAAACTATTTTAGAGGTAAAGGAGCCGCCTCTGGATTTAAGAGTCCCCGATAGCGCGGGGGGAGCCTTGGCGGGACTTTCCATGAACCAAGTGAACCGGGCAGCGGCATCGGGGGTCATGGAAGCCCACAAAAAAGCCGGTATCCCCATGATTAAAATTCACATACCGAAGCTGACCCCTTATTATTTCGGACAGATGGTCTACTTCTTTGAAAGAACCTGCGCTCTTTCCGGTTATCTGGCCGGGGTAAACCCTTTTGATCAGCCCGGTGTGGAGGCTTACAAAGCAGAGATGCGGAAGTTTTTATAAAAGATATGGCAGAATGGGAGGGAAGAGCAAGAAATGACTATGGTGAGTTTGGAAAAGCAGGGACAGGTAGGTCTGATTCGCATCAATCGACCTGAAGCGATGAACTCTTTGAATGAAGAGGTATTGAACGGATTGAGCGAGGCGGTGGACGGGGCAGGAGCGGATCCGGAGATTCGGGCGGTCATCATCACCGGAGAAGGAAGAGCCTTTGTGGCGGGAGCCGACATAGCCGGGATGGAGCCTTTGGATGAAGAGGGAGGCTATGCCTGGGCACGGCTGGGCCAAAAGGTATTCCGGAAGATTGAAACCTTGAACAAACCGGTGATTGCAGCGGTCAACGGCTTTGCTCTGGGTGGCGGCTGCGAGCTGGCCATGGCTTGCGATATCCGCCTGGCAGGGGAAAAGGCCAAATTTGGACAGCCCGAGGTAGGCCTGGGGATTACCCCCGGCTACGCAGGGACCCAGAGACTGCCTCGCCTCGTGGGCAAAGCGAAGGCAATGGAGCTAATCTTTACCGGGGATATTATCGGAGCCGGCGACGCAGCCGCCATTGGTCTCGTCAACAGGGTAGTGCCCCAGGAGACCCTTATGGAGGAAGCCTTTGCCCTGGCGGAAAAAATTGCAAAGAATGCACCGGTAGCGGTTGCCTATTCCAAGAAGGCCATCGTGGAAGGCCTTGAGGCAGGCGATATGGATAAAGCCGCAGAGATTGAAGCTGCCCTCTTCGGCAAGTGCTTCGCCACTGCTGATCAGAAGGAAGGCATGGGAGCCTTTCTTGGAAAGAGAAAGCCTGATTTTATAGGTCGGTAATACCTCTCTGCAATTAGGGCTGGTATCCCGATTCCGGGCATTGTATAATACTGAGTTGAAGGGGCGCATAATGCAGGATGTGTCCGAAAATCATACAGGAGGATCAAAATGAAGAAAATAGGAGTACTAGGGACAGGCACCATGGGTGCGGGCATCATTCAGGTATTGGCCCAGAACGGTTACGAAGTTGTGCTCAGAGCCAGAAGGCAGACTTCTGTGGATAAGGGCATCGCAACCGTAGAGAAAAATCTGGACAGACTCATCGCAAAGGAAAAGCTCACAGCAGATGAGAAGGCCCAGATTATGAGTCGGATACAGGGCTCCACGGATATCGAAATTATCAAAGATGCAGACCTGGTTATCGAAGCCGCTACAGAAGACATGGAAGCAAAAAAGGCTCTCTTTGCAGAATTGGATGCACTTTGCAAACCGGAAGCCATCATCGCCACCAACACTTCTTCTCTTTCCATCACTGAGATCGGGGCAGCCACCAACCGGCCCGACAAAATCATCGGCATGCACTTCTTTAACCCCGTTCCCATGATGAAGCTAGTGGAAATCATCAAAGGCCTGGCCACTTCCGAGGAGACCAAGGATACCATCCTGAAGCTGACGGAAGCTTTGGGCAAGACCCCGGTTCAGGTAGAAGAGGCCCCTGGCTTTGTTGTGAACCGGATCCTGGTCCCCATGATCAATGAAGCGATTGGCATTCTGGCTGATGGTGTTGCGAAGGCTGAGGATATCGATGATGCCATGAAGCTGGGGGCAAATCATCCCATGGGTCCCTTGGCATTGGGTGATCTTATAGGACTGGATGTTTGCCTTGCTATCATGGAGGTGCTGTACTCCGAATTCGGCGATACCAAGTACAGACCTCATCCACTGCTGAAAAAGATGGTTCGGGCAGGCAAGCTTGGCCGGAAGACCGGTGCAGGTTTCTTCGATTACAGTAAATAAGCCTGCTTCGACTGCCAAAATTTGACCTTGCAAAAAGGATCAAAAACCATTAGACTATGAAACCGTGGGACAAGGTGCTTCACCTTGTCCCATTCTGTCGAGTCGTGTAAAGGGACTCTTTACTGAGTTTTAATTTGCGCCGGGGCGGGAGGTACCCCCTCGGAAACCTACGGCATTTTGATGGGCTTATCAAGTGTGCCCATAAATGCCTGGTTCGGCTCAAGGTTTCTACGGGGCTACCTTCCACCCCGGCGCTTTGATATACCTCATTGAAATCCATTGCCATTTCTATCGAGCGCTGGATTTGCGCCACAGCGAGTGGCAAGCAAGTGCCTTCCAGATAAGACGGGCCGTCTGAATCACAGGCACGCAGCGCGCCAGCTATCGAGCAGGGGTGCAATTCCAGGCACCGATTTCCAATAGTGTCTGTCTTTTGGCCGGAAAACCTGACAAAGGGTCTGTCCCCCTGGCCGGAAAACCTGACAAAGGGTCTGTCCCCCTGGCCGGTTATGGAACAACCAGCAAGAACAATCGTCAAAGAAACAGGATGAAATGATTATGAAAGTATTTATGAAACAATTTTTAATATGGCTTGCAATCTTTACGGTGATACTGACCCCCGTCACCTACGCACTGGATAAATTGGGTGGAGTCCGGGTGTTTCAGGGAACGGAAAGTCTGATGGATGAGCTGGATGTGATCGTAGATCCGGAAAGTCCTTTCTTTGAAGCTTTTCGGGATTCCCAAAGAGTAAACATCCTGCTTCTGGGCGTCAACGACGGGTTGTCCGACACCATTATGCTGGGTAGTTACGATATGAAAAATCAGCGGGTCGATGTAATATCCATACCCCGTGACACTTACTATGATCGCAAAGAAGCTACCACCGCAGGCTCATACAAAATCAACGCCATCTACCGGAAAGGCACTGCTGTGGGAACCGCTCGTGCCGTCAGCGATGTGCTTCTGGGCATACCGATTCACTATTATGCCGTAGTCAGCTATGATGGCATCGGCAGGATTGTGGATTCCATCGGTGGCGTGCCTATGGACATTCCCTTCCACATGCACTATGAGGATCCCACCGACGAACCTCCTCTATATATCGACATCCCGGAAGGGCCTACTGTGATTGACAGCAGCAATGTACAGGAATTCCTTCGCTTTCGCAAAGGCAGCAAAGGCTATTCCGGTTATCCCGAAGGGGATATCGGCCGGGTGAAGGCACAGCAGGAATTTATCAAATCCGCATTTCGGGAGGCGTTAGGCCTGAGCCTTCCCAAGGTGGCCAAGACGGTAATCCAAAATGTGGACTCGGATCTTACCCTCTCTATGTCGGCAAAGATTGCAGGAAAAGCTGCCGGCCTTACTGGGGAAGACATCCGGACCTGGCTCACACCGGGAGAATCGGGCATGAAGAACGGAGCGTCCTACTGGTGGACCGATGAGGCAGCCATTGAGGAAATGCTTATGGAAATCTATTCCGTGGAAGAAGAGGAGCAGGAACAGGAAGCGAATGGGGAGCAGGAAGAATAATTCTTCCCTTTTCGATTCAAGTGGTATAAAATAAATAGATGTCGGGATTCTAATTAAGGTTCGGACTCAAGACCAACGAAAGTAAGGAACGGTTGTATTCTGATGAAAAAGGTGCGCAAAAACTCAGCTGGCTTTTCAAACAAGAAAAATGTCATCACTTTTCTCAGCTATTTTCTTATCGCTTTCGTTGTTATGACCGGAGCATTGGTGGCCGGAGGGAAAACCGTGAAAGATGTAGCCAATAATCCCATCTTCGGCGAGACGGAAACCAACCTGATGGATGATATGCCGGTTCTGGTCAACGAGGACAGCATTTTCTTTGAGGCCTTCCAGAACAAGAGCAGGGTCAATGTTCTTCTCATGGGCATAAACGCAAACCTGGCCGATACCATTATGGTAGTCAGCTTCGATTATGAAGCCAAGCATGTGGATCTGATCTCCATCCCCAGAGACACCTATTATTATCGTGAAGAGTATAAATACAGCCCCGGTTTTCTGAAAATCAATGCTATTTACCAGAATACCAAAGAGCCTCTGGAGACGGCTATGGTGGTCAGCGAGATTCTCTTGGGTATGCCTCTCCACTTCTACGCCATCGTGGATTATGAAGGCATTGAAGAGATTGTAGATACCATGGGCGGGGTTCCCATGAACATCCCCTTCCATATGAAATACACGGATATTACCGATAAGCCGCCTCTCTATATCGATATTCCTCCCGGAGAACAGGTGTTGGATGGGGAACACTCCGTTCAGTTCCTGCGATATCGGAAAGGCTACACGGAAGGAGATATCGGCCGGGTCAAAGCGCAACAGGAGTTCATGAAGTCTGCCTTTAAGCAGATGTTGGGCTTCGACTTACCCAAAATCACCAAAGTGATCCTGAACAATGTGGAATCGGACGTTGACCTGGGCACGGCCTTGAAGGTGGTGACCAAAGGCCTCGGGGTAAAAGGGGATGCCATCGAAACCTACCTGATGCCCAACACCCTTCAGGATGTGGCTCCCTATTATGTGTATCCGGACAGTGAGGGCATCGAGGAGGTCATTACCGCCATCTATTCCATTGAACCCGAGTCTCCGGAGGCACCGGAGGGCCAAGGCGAAGGAAATACTGCCGGAGAGACCGATCAAGAGGACATCAATGAGTAAGAAAACCCTTCCTATCCCAGTCATCGCTTTTTTACTGTCAGCCATTCTCCTGTTTCCTACAGACGGTGAAGCGGCTCATGCTGCCGTGGAACCCGGAAGAGGTGCTTCCGCTCCGATCTTTACCGATGTGCGAGAGGACCATTGGGGTCTTTCTTATATTGCTTATGCGGCAGAAGTCGGCATCGTAAACGGATATCCCATGGAAGATGGCAGCGTTCAATTCCGGCCGGACAATTCCGTTTCCAAAGAAGAATCCATGCAGATGATCTATAAAGCGCTGACCAATTCGGGTATAGGACCTTCCTTCTCTCCTGATTTGCCGGCAAAGTATGAAACCGGCTTAACAGAAGCGGGAATTGCTGCCTGGGCGTGGGAATGCGTTTCTTACGGTCTGGAAAACGGTATCCTGGAGGAGGCGGAACTTGCCGGCTTTCGCAGCGGAAACGGAAATCCGGCTCCTGCAGCCAGAGAAGAAGTAGCCCGCTGGACGGGAAAAGCCATCGGCATGAGATTGATGCCGGCTACAGCATTGGATTATGGTGATGCAGACCAAATCGCTTCTGAAAACCTGATTTATATCGACCTGCTGAACCGCACGGAAATCATGATCGGCGACAGTACCGGCCGTTTCAACCCCAAATCTCCCATCCGCCGGGTTGAGTTTGCAGTGATCTGCAACCGGGTTTTTGCCCTGGCAGAGGCAGAGTTCGACATAAACCGGGAAAACCGGTCCCTGCAGGGTACCATCACCGGTATCAACAGTGTCGGTAGCAAAATTTATTTGACTTCTTCCGACGGAGCGCTGAAAGTCATCGACGCAGAGGAAAAGATTCAGATTGTAATCAACGGAAAGTTAGCATATAATAAGTTCAATAGTATCCCCACGGGCAGAAAAGCCGTTATTGCGTGGGGGCCTTTCGGCCAACTCCATATCGCCCTTGAAGTGGTATCTGGAGAAGCTGTCATAGAGCAATTAACCTCCGTCGGCGATGATTGCTACGAGGTGGAACTGCGTTTACAGAATGGTGATCGGGTATATTATTACATCGACGGGGAAACCTCCGTCATAGACGAACCTATGGAAGGGCAGGATGTTATTTTCATTGCGGATGGCGTTAAAATCATAGAAATCGCAAACAAGCATTAAATTCATCGAAGAAAATCCCCTTATTAACGCTGCGGACTATAAGGTCATACCCGGCGTCGGCCGACTGTAACCCATGTCTGATGCCAACAGCACCGTCATTCAATGCATTGGTGACTCTCATCATGCTGTACTCATTTTAAAGAGGAGAAGAGATATAATGTCAGGTACGAACCAGATGGATGAGGCCATCCTGAAAACAAAAAAAGTGGCTGAACTGCGTGAGATTGCCAAAGCTTTCGGTGTTCCCGGCTACCAGGCCCTTAAGAAAGGGGAACTGCTGAAAGCACTCACAGGCGACTCGGAGGCTTCTCCGATTCCCGCTCCTGCCCCTGTCCCGGTTACATCTCCCGAGCCTGCCCTTGCTGCACCATCTGTGTCTCCCGAGGAGTCGGAGAAAAAGAAACCGGAAGAGGAAAAGCAGGACAAACCGGCAGAAGCGCCAAAGAGAAGAGGAAGACCCAGAAAGAATCCCGTCCCACCGGCGGAGGTCAAATTCGAGGGAGAAAAACCGGAAGAGAAGCGCGGAGACATTCCGGAAGAGAAACCGGAAGAGAAATTTGAGGAAATTCCGGCCGAAGTACAAGAGCAAGCTCCGGAAGAACCCCTCTCTTCCCGCAGGGAGGGTCAGGAACCAAAGCACGTCAAGAGAACTTACCAACCAAGCGACGACAGACCCGAAGTGGAAGGGATCCTGGATATCGCCGAAGGAGGATTCGGCTTTCTCAGATTTCATAATTTTCTTACCAGCGACCAGGACGTTTACGTGTCGCCCTCTCAAATCAGAAGATTCAACCTAAAAACAGGAGACAAAATAAAAGGCATTTCCAGAAGGCCCAACGAAGGAGAAAAATTCGGAGCCATCCTCTACGTGAAAGAGGTCAACGGAGACGAACCGGGGGTTGCCATGCGTAGGCCGGATTTTGATGACCTGACCCCGATTTTTCCCAACCAAAGAATTTCTCTTGAAAACGGCTCCACGGAGCTATCCATGCGCCTCATTGACCTGGTTGCCCCTATCGGAAAAGGACAGAGAGGGCTTATCGTAGCGCCACCGAAAGCGGGAAAAACCGTGCTTCTGAAAAAAGTGGCTTCCAGTATCGAAAAGATGTACCCGGAAATCGAACTCATTGTACTTTTAGTGGATGAGAGACCGGAGGAAGTGACGGATATGCAGCGTTCCATCAACGGGGAAGTGATCTATTCCACCTTTGACGAAATGCCGTCAAACCATGTGAAAGTGGCAGAAATGGTCCTGGCCAGAGCCCAACGGCTGGTGGAGCACGGCAAGGATGTGGTCATACTTTTAGACAGCATCACCCGGCTTGCCAGAGCCTATAATCTGGTAATCCCGCCCACAGGCAGGACACTTTCCGGAGGACTGGATCCGGGTGCCCTTCACAAACCAAAGAAATTTTTCGGTGCTGCCCGGAAGATGGAGGAGGGAGGGAGCATCACCATCCTAGCTACCGCCCTCATCGAGACGGGAAGTCGTATGGACGATGTGATCTTCGAAGAATTCAAGGGCACAGGCAACATGGAGCTGCATCTGGATCGAAAACTTTCGGAAAAACGCATCTTCCCTGCCATCAACCTGAACAAGTCGGGCACCAGGAGAGAGGACCTGCTCATGAGTCAGGACGAGATGGAGGCGATCTGGTATATGCGACGTGCTCTGGGCAATGCGGGCACTCAGGAGGTCACGGAGACCATCATTGATTACCTGGCCCATACCCGAAAGAACGCGGACTTCATCCAGATCATCAAGAAAACCAGATTGGAGTAGTACCAAATCATTAAACCGGATGGGAACCGCCATCAGGCCATTCACAGCAGATGGGAACAACCATCACATTATAAAAACCAGATTGGAACCGTCATGGATTTAAACAAAATCTTTATTAAGAACGCCTGCCCCACCAAAATCGGGGGACAAGCGGTGCTGGAAGGCATTATGATGAAGGGCACCGACCGCACGGCGGTGGTGGTTCGTAAGCCAAAAGGCGATATGCACATCAAAATAGCTCCGTTGCCGGAAACATCAAGATGGAAGAAAGTACCTATCCTTCGGGGCGTGCTGATTTTTGTGGACGCCCTGGTGACTGGGACCAAGACCCTGCTCTATTCGGCGGAAGTTCTGGAAAACGCTGAAGGAGGAGAAGAGTACGAACCGGACAAGCTGACCCTTTGGCTGGAAAAGAAACTGGGAAAAAAGGGAGCCTTAAACGTGATGCTCTATGCCTCCGTTGCCCTTGCAATCTTTTTTACCGTTGGGATTTTCATTATTCTGCCCACATGGATCGTCAACGTGTTCGGCCTTCTCACCGGGAATGAAGTGGTGCTGAACCTGCTGGAGGGGGTCCTGCGCATCCTCATGTTTGTTGGTTATGTGCTACTCATCTCCCGCATGAAGGATATCCGCACCGTGTTTCAGTTTCATGGGGCGGAGCACAACTGCATCCACTGCTATGAAAACGGTTTGCCTCTGACCACGGAAAACTGCAGGAAGTTTGAGACCCTTCATCCCCGCTGCGGCACCAGTTTTTTGATGTTTGTCATGGTCATCAGTCTGCTTCTCTTTTCCCTGTTGGGCTGGCCTAACCTCTTTTGGCGCATTGCTTCAAGGCTTCTACTGATTCCCTTTATTGCCGGACTGTCCTACGAACTGTTGCGGCTGGCTGGGAAAGGTGACTCCACTTTTATTAAGATTTTGAGTCTGCCCGGGTTGGCTTTACAGAAGCTCACCACGCTGCGCCCCGACGAAAGGCAGTTGGAGGTAGCCATCGCTGCGGTGAGAGCAGTGCTCAACACCGAGGGCCCCAGGGAGTTTGTGGGCATTACCGACATGGAAGGCAATTTGTCTCCGGAGACAGAAGAAGCCCTTATGGGTGAAGGGAAGATGGAAAGAATTCCTGTTCGGGAGGAACTTTCGGGCGAGGAAAAGAGCTCATGAACCTGCTGCTAAAGGATATTCTCAATATTGCGGAGACCCGCTTTGCCGAGGAGAGATGTCTCACGCCGAGGCTGGACGCAGAGATTCTTTTCTGCCACATGCTCTCCAGGGACAAGACCTGGCTTTTCCTCCATTACGGGGATGAACTGGATGATAAGACCTGCGAAGAGTATTTTCGGCTGGTAGACATTCGGGCTGCCGGCACACCACTGCAATATATAACCGGGAGCCAGGAATTTATGGGGCTTCCTTTTAAAGTGAACGAAAAGGTGCTGATTCCCAGGCAGGATACGGAAACTCTGGCGGAAGAGGCCCTGAAGATTTTAATGAACAGAAAGGTTCCCATGGGGGGGCTGCGGGTTCTGGACCTGTGCTGCGGCAGCGGAGCCATTGGGGTGAGCCTGGCATACCATTTGAAGAAAACCGAAAAAAAAGCTCTGGTTACGGCATCGGACATCAGTCCGGATGCTCTTTCGGTGGCGCGAGACAATGCAAGGTTGAATGGCGTGGAAAAGCAGATGCGCTTTTTAGAAGGAGATTTACTTGCGCCTTTCCCCAAAGACAGGAAGGGCCGTGGAAAGGTCCAATTCCATGTGATTGCCTCCAATCCTCCCTATATCCCCACCGGGGTGCTTCCGACTCTCATGCGGGAGGTAAAGGATCATGAGCCCATGTTGGCCCTGGACGGCGGGGTAGACGGAGTGGATTACTATATTCGGATTCTGGCGGAGGCCTATTTGCATTTAGCCAAAGATGGGGTTCTCCTCCTGGAAATCGGACACGATCAGGGGCAGGTGCTGCCATTGCTGGCGGAAGCGGCAGGCGCCTACGGCCCGGCAGAAATTTTGAATGACCCGGCGGGAAACCCTCGTGTGGCAATCATACCGGCCAGGAAACCAGCCACGGGGACAGACCCCTTGTCAGAAAAACCAGCCACGGGGACAGACCCCTTGTCAGAAAAACCAGCCACGGGGTCTGACCCCTTGTCAGGCGGGGGTGCGTGATGGGATACAAGGTTAAGCTGGATGTGTTCGAGGGCCCCTTCGACCTCCTGGTCTATCTCATTGAAAATGCAGAGATGAGCATCTACGACATCCAAGTTGCGGAAATTACAAAGCAATATATGGAATATGTTGAGCGAATTCAGAAAGTGGATGCAGTCCTTGCAGGAGAGTTTATGGTTCTTGCCGCCTCCCTCATTGAAATCAAGTCAAAAATGCTGCTTCCCAGACAAAACAGTCAGGGAAGTGCCAATTTTTCGGAAGATCCCAGGAGCGAGCTGGTGCAGAGGCTGCTGGAATACAAACGATACAAGCTGGCAGCCACCTTTCTGGCAGAAGAAGAGGAGCGGGCCCAGCGCATTCATACAAAGCCCCGGGAAGACCTGACGGTCTATACCAGGGAGCCGGACATTTACCTGAGTCTAGATCTGATCCCCTTTGTCAAGGCATTTGAGCTGTTCCTCCAAAAAAAGAAGCGGCTGGAGGAGGTCAGAAAACGCTACAGTATCATTGAGCGCCAGCAGATGACCGTGGAAAGCCGCATTGAACAGATCAAACACCTGTTCCGGGAGAGGAAGAGATTAAAGTTTCGGGACCTTTTAGGCGGAGAGAGGACGAGGCAAAACGTAGTGCTGACTTTTCTTTCCATGTTGGAGCTGATCCGACAGAAAGCGGTGAAGGTCAATCAAAACGCAAACTACGGAGAGATTACACTTACCGTAAACGAAAAGGAAATGCAAGCAGCCAAGGAGGAGTAAGACGGTGGGCAGGAAAGAGACCATAAAATCCGCTTTTGAATCGATGATGTTTATCTGGGGCCAACCTCTGGACGTGAAGGTGGCTGCCGATGTCTTTAGCATAGACCGAAGAGAGGCCTACGACTATTTTACGGAGCTTAAACAGGAGTACGAAACGCAGGGGCGGGGCATCCGCATCCGGGAAATCGACATGTCCTTTCAGTTCTGCACATTTGAGGAAAACGATGAGTACATACAGCGGCTCTGCACACCGGTTAAGGAAAAGCGGCTGACCCAATCCGCAATGGAGGTTCTTGCCATTATTGCTTATAAGCAGCCGGTGACCAAAGGTGAAATCGAATCCATCCGAGGGATCAAATGCGATAGAGTCATCGAAGGTCTTTTGAAAAAGGAACTCATCCAGGAGGTGGGGCGCAGCACCGGGATAGGCAGGCCAATCCTCTACGGCACTACCAAAGTTTTTTTGAAAAATTTCGGGTTTACCAATCTGACGGATCTGCCTCAAATGGAAGATATCAGCGATGTGGTCCGGGATCCGGAGGAAGGGGAAGAAAACGACCCTCTGCAGATCGCCTTGGACTTGTATCAGCCCCATTCCTGATTGTTTGATGCCTAAGCAACGCAACAATAATTAATAGAAGGATTTCTGAATAACTCCTGCCCTGCGGTGAATCATAGTAGGGAGGAGTTTTTATTTGCGAGCAGATCAATAATCAACTTTAAACCAACCAGGGGGATGGTCCCTTTGCCAAAGTTTAAATAGCGCCGTGGCGGGAGTACCCCCTCGGAAACCTACGGCATTTTGATGGGCTTACCAAGTCGGCCCATAAATGCCTCGATAGGCTCAAGGTTTCTACGGGGGTACATCCCACCCCATGCGCTTTGATACTCCTCATTGAAATCCATTTAAACCTACGCCCCGAAGCCCAATGGGTCTGTCCACGTGGTTGAAAAAGGAGCCGAATCAGAAGGAGAGTCCATGAAGAATTTATATGGAAGAGTCGCTACAATCTTAATACTGCTGTTGCTTTTCGCGACAGGAGGTCCGGGGCCCATCCCCAGTTTTGCCGAGCCGCTGCCCCGGCCCGACCAATCCTTGTCTCAGTCTGCCCCTACTTTGCCCCAACCGCCGGGTGTGTCCGCTGAGAGCGCTATTGTCATAGATCAAACGACAGGTACAATTCTTTATGATAAGAACAGCAGGCAGAAGGCTTATCCGGCCAGCACCACAAAGATTGTAACGGCCCTTTTGGCAATGGAATCCGTTTCTCTTGATCGGCAGGTCAAGGTTCCCGGAGCCGCTGTGGGAGTGGAAGGCTCCTCCATCTATCTTGCTGCCGGAGAACAGCTTACCCTCCGCGACCTGGTCTACGGTCTGATGCTGAGATCCGGCAACGACGCGGCGGCAGCCATTTCCTGTCTTGTTGCACCCTCCTCGGAGGAATTTGTCAGGAGGATGAACCAACGGGTCCGTGCCATGGGGGCCATGGATACCAACTACACAAATCCCAGTGGCCTCTTTGACGAAAATCACTACACCACTGCCTACGATATGGCCATCATCGCCAGGGAGGCAATGAAAAACCCGGAGTTCCGGGAAATCGTCGGCTCAAAATCATGGGTGGCTGACCGGGGGGAGGGCAAGTACAACCATTTCTACAATAAGAATAAGGTGGTGTTCCAGTATCCCGGGGGTACGGGAATCAAGATAGGTTATACGAAGAAATCGGGCAGGACTCTTGCGGCTTCGTCTTCCCGAAACGGAATGGAACTGGTCTGTGTAGTAATGAACGCTCCGGACTGGTTCAATGACAGCTATAAGCTCATGGATTATGTCTATCAGAACTTTGAAATGATAAAAATTGCAGACGGCCAAAAAAAGCTGAAAGCAATTCCGGTCCTGGCAGGCGATAAGGACCATGTCTTTATAGGTCCGGCAGAATCTATCGTGTTTCCTGTACCAAAAGGACAGAATGCAACCCTGGAGGTGACATACCGAATTCCTGCGAAGGTCAGGCCTCCCGTTGGGCGTTGGCAGAAAGCCGGGTCTTTTGAACTCCGTTCCGCTGGGGAGATATTAGCCTCCTATCCTCTCTATTTTCTTGAGGACATCGATCCGGCAGCAGTGAAGAATCGCTAAATAGCTATAAGGGACTGGTTTTCTGCCCGTCACTCATTGCACTTTCCATGCATACTTTTATAGTAATTGAGCGGCAGGCCTTTGCATGCGGCTTGTTGATTCTTGCGATTTTGAGAGAAGGTGCAAGTGATGGGAAATCACGGCTTTGATTGTATAGATGTGGGAAGCGAAAACTGTCCCTGCTATTTAGCCCTGACTGGAGATTGCCTGATCTGCAGCCGGCTTCAAGGACGGGAAGACTGCGACTGCAGTTGGAAGGGTGTATGCGTTTACAATGAATTCATTCAAGGAGGCAGGAGGGTCAATAATCCAAGGGTGGATTTTCCCGCGGAGATTGTATATAAAAAGAACTATCTGGACGACCTGACGGTGATTGGTCTTCGGGTTGGAAAGGGTTTTGCCATTAAGGCCAGCCGCCCGGGATCCTATATTTTCCTCCGCGAAGAGAATAGCAAGTCTTACTATGACACCCCACTTTGCGTCATGGAGGCTGACACGGAAAGCGGAATCATCGCAGTGGCGATGAAAATTATTTCTGCCAAGACAAAGACCCTGGCACTGGGAGAGGACCGCCTGATGGTCAGGGGGGTCTACCGGAACGGAATTTTGGGAATCCATTCTATTACATCCGGATCTGCAAAAGGGAAAAAGGTTCTGATTGTTGCCAAGGGCATCGGACTTGCCCCGGCCATATTGGCAGCCGGCTATCTATGGCGGAGGAACCGGGTGGACCTGATTATAGACAGGGAGAAGATCAGTGAGGATTTAATGAGCGACTATCTGGAAGAAGGAGAAGGAACCATTCGCTTTCTAAGTCTCAACGAGGAGAACCACCGTCGGGATCTGGGTGACATACTGGAAAAGGAGCAGTACGATCTGGTGGTACTGCTCACATCCGATTATTTCCTCAAAGAAATCGGGGATATGGTAAACGCCAGGCTACCTGGGGCAGACCTTGCCGCCAGCAACAACTTCCGCATATGCTGCGGTGAGGGGATTTGCGGAGCTTGCACAACCATAAGTACCGATGGGGATACAATTAAAATGTGCAAATGCAACA
>CAYOYO010000016.1:0-12070 GCA_964408195.1 uncultured Oscillospiraceae bacterium
TATTTTTAAACTGTCAACACCTTTTTTCGCTTTTTTAAACAAAATGAGCAAAATGATTACGACCAAGCGAAAAAGCGAAGTAAAGACCTGCGGACGCTTTCGCAGCCAGGAGGGACAAGCTCTTCATTACAAGACCAGTGGTCTGCTTACATCAGATCTCAGCACCGAGAACTCCGGTGTTCCAACTATCTCTTTCTTCTGATAGGCAGGGGGGCTAGGCTAGCCTAGTCAAACCAAACCAAGCCAGGCCAGACCACGCCAGACCAGGCTCTCAATTTCCGTGTATTATACAATTTGGATGACCGTTGGCCTTCTCTTGTATAAATCGGAAGGAAATGCCACGCATTTCCCACCTTTTAGGGCCTGAGTTAACCAAAATCTCTACTTGGGGGTGGTTTTTGTATAAGAATTCCGATTTTCTTATACAAAACAACCCCAGGAGGGAGCTTTTTGGTTAAACAAGTTGTCAGCATGGATATCCATAAAATGGTAACGCATTCTATTGCAAGGTTTCCAGACGCAAAAGATTTTTTACTATTTTTGAACTATGCGTTGCTTTATACAAAATATAGGGTCTTTTTTAGAATATGGTTAACCTCTGCCCCCCCAATCCTCTATTAACCAGCTTTTCCGAACAAAAAATCATTCTCTGAATCTGCTCCGCAGAAACCGTCAACCTGTCTTCATTCCTCACGCCGGTTTGAACACAGGATCTTCGTGTATAAATGAATAGGGGCTTTAAATGTCTTTGAATTAAACAATTCGCTTTTCGCGTTTGTGTAAGCCAAACAGGAGATAAATCAGAATTCCCGCCAGATTGAGCAAACCATAAAACAGATAGACCCCCCATCCGCCGAAGTTCTCCGCAACGATACCACCGATCAGCTGGCAAGTGATAGCCCCGCAGTTTGACGACACTGCGGTATAAAGGGGTATCGCAAGAGATACCATAGCCGGATCTGCCAGTTTTGCAATATACTGAACGATTAAAACGATTCCGATACCATTTGCCACCCCCTGCAGCAGAAAGGTAGCCGCCAGAAGCCACGGCGAAGGGCTTGTTCCGTACCACAGAAAGCGAAGAGCAGAAACACCCATAGCTAACAGAATAGCACGCTCCATGGTCAAAAGAGAGGAAATCCGTTCTGCCCAGGCCATAAAGGGAGCCTCGCCGATTACCATCAGCAGAAGCACAAAGCCCATTCCCGCTATGGTCCCTCCCCCTTCCAAATAGAGGAAACTAAAGTAGGTGTTATGAGAAAGAGCCGGTCCCACAAAGAAGAATGTGCTCAGCAAGAGAGCCATATACTTCCGATTGTGTAATAAATCCCGGTAGCACCCCTCGCGTTCTGTGCTTTTGCACTTTTCCCCTTTTCCCGACTTTACAGTGGAACCGGGTGAAACAGTGGATGCTGCCTGAACGTGATTCCTTATCTTCTTTCTGAGGCGGAATCCTATTAGTGCTGCGGTCAATAGAAAGAAACCGGCAAACATCGGGAAAATAGAAAGCAACCCAAATCGATCCGCCACCATGCCGGCAGCACCGATTCCGGCGGCAAACCCTACTGCCCCCCATTTTCTCGCAGCTCCAAAAGGATAATTGGCTTCCACTACGGTGGAATCAATCAGTGGATATACGGGATTTTCAAAAAAGAAAACCAGGATGTACAATAAAAGGAAAATCCAAAATCTCTCAGTGGTCATCAGAAACATCGACAGTCCTGCTGTCAAAACGCATAGGAGGAGAATCAGCTTTTTGCTCCTCTTTCTTCGATGGTAGATTCGGCCCCAAAAGGAATTTGACAAGATGCCAATAGCCGTTGAAGAGGCAGTAATTACTCCAATCTGGCCTCCGGTGAAACCGATGCTGCTCAAATATTGGGCAATCAGCGGAAACAAAGCGCCGATTGCACCGTAAGAGAAAATATACATTGCCGAGAAATAATTAAAATAGGATTTCATAAATAAACTCTGCACCCTATCAAAAGGTGTCCTTTCGGAGATTGCGACATTTCTTCGTTTGTGGTGGTTAAGGCAAAGTATAATCTTTTTTCAGACATCTTATTTCCGATGTCAAAGGCCCCTAGTACACAAGAAACATAAGTTGATTCTATCAAATGTGAGAATAGGAAGCAAAGCATTTGTAAACGCTAAACTCAAGAATCTGTGGAGGTGGACAGGGTGGTAAATATTTTTGTGCGTACCGCCATATTGTACATGGTAGCGCTTTTCGTGATCCGGGTAATGGGCAAGGGGGAATTGTCCAAATTGGATCCGTTCCAATTGGTAGCTCTCTTTATGATAGCAGAACTGGCGGCTCTCCCTATCGCTACTCCCGATATTGCAGTAATAACCGGAGTGGCGGCCATGATTGGAATTCTCCTTGTCCAGGTGATCCTGTCAATCTTATCGCTTAAAAGCCCGGCTTTCAATAAAATAATAAAAGGGAAAGCTTCTATTATAATAGAAAAAGGAGTTATCAATGAAAAAGAGATGCGGCGATATCGAGTATCCATCGACGATTTGAGTCAGCAGCTGCGAATCAAAAACTTCCCATCCATCGCAGATGTGGAATATGCAATTCTCGAAGCAAACGGAGATATGAGCGTTATTCCAAAGCCGAGTAAGAACCCTGCCACCAGAGACGACTTGGGTGTATTCACCGGCGTGGAAGGTCTTCCCATGGTACTGATGGCCGATGGAACGTGCTATCCGGGTAATCTGCATCGTGCCGGCCTTGACGAAACAGCATTGAAAAACCACCTTGCTTCCCGCGGTGTCACAGACTATGCCCGGGTGTTTCTTTGTTTTATCGATGAAAAGGGGATAATCCATATTCATCAGAGGTCAGAGGCTCAGCCCGCCTCAAAGAGCGATACGAGCCCGACGCCGGGAGGTGCGCTTCAATGAGAGCTCTTTGGATGTCCATAGCCGCCGTAGTGCTCCTGTTGGCGTTCTGGGGTGTTTTTATAAGTCATGCGGATGCGGATATCAATTACATGGAAGACACGATTGAGGATGCCATCCTTTCCATCGGAGTAGAGGATTGGGGAAAGGCGGAAAGTGACATAGAGGCCGTTTCCCGGCGATGGCAAAGCCGGCGACTGGTTTTTTCCTTATTTTTTGATGCGATTTCTATGGGAGAGATTGAAGCTTCCCTTGCGAAGGCCCATGCCTACGGGGGTTCTCAGGAAAAAGGCGGATGTCTTGCAGAGCTGGCAAACCTTCACCACCTCCTTTCTTTTCTTTATGAAAACGAAATGGTTACTATTGAAAATATTCTATAATAGTGCTATTCTTTTGGGCAGTAGAGTAAATATTGTGCGTTGGTCCCGAAGGGACATTCAGGCTGGCAGATTGCACGCCTAGTTTGGGACATAGTGTCATGGGATGGGATGTTGCCCATGAACGAAAACATTTGTTGCGATACAATATTGCGTCCGCTGCTGCATTAAAGGGGTACAGGATAATAGGAGACTTCCTTCTTTAGTGTAGTGATACACTATGGAAAGGAGGTTTTTTAATGAAGAAGTTAAACACAAAGACGTTGATACTTATCGCCCTCTTTGCGGCTATCAGCATCATCTTATCCCGATTTCTTGTGGTCTGGCTCACCAACAGCGTCCGAATCAGCTTTGGCAATATCCCCATATTGCTGGCAGGCTTGCTATTAGGCCCTGTGGCAGGAGGCTTTACCGGGGCGGTGGCCGATATTATCGGCGCATCCCTCTTTTCAGGTTATTCCTGGTATCCGCCTCTCACCATCCCCCCCATTATAGTGGGAATCCTTCCGGCATTGTTGAAGCCGGTCTTCCTTAAGGAAACCCGTATATCGCGGGTCTACCTGATCGTTTTCCTCACCGATATCGTGGCCGGTTTGGGATTGACTACCTGGTTGCTGACTGGGCTCTACGGCACCGGGTTTCTGGAATTGCTGTTGCTGCGCGCGCCTGTATCCCTGGCCGTAGCAGTGGTCGAAGGCCTGGTTGTCTACATTTTATACAAACGGCTCGCAAAAGAGCTACGATAGGCGAAGAGTGGCTCGTGAAGACTTCAAAACAGCATGGTGTTAACCAAGATTTTGCAATAACAAGATTTCTTGTATAACAAAGACCCTTTACCGTCATTCCAAAAACCTTTAACGCTTGATTTTTAGCCATTCTCAATTTTAGAAGAATTAGGACCACAGGTGCAGTTAACCAAAAATCATGAAATATCCCTTTACTTGTATAGCAAACACCGTATTTGTTATACAAGAAACTGATAAAAAGTATCACTTTGGTTAACGCAAGGATATGAACAAGGCATTTGATTCTATTTTCCTGCAATTATTGCATCCCGTTATACAAATAAATCTGAAATCCGCTCACTTTGTATAACAGGGCACGAAAGGGCAGCCAATAATCGCCGAGCCATACGGAAGGCAGGACAGAGGAAGGTCCCCTGTCCTGCTTTGTCCGTTCATTATCGATGCCTATTGGAGAAACACTCCGAAGGATGAACGAGTTTGTAAGTTTGCACCCTTCTGGTATTTGCCACAGCGGTCCGAGAAGCAGCCCAATTGCTTTTTTCCAGAGAAGAGCATAGTGACCTGGCAGTGATTGTCGCAATCGCTGCAATGGAAGCTGCGGCTTTCTATTTCTTCATTACCGGTAGAAAATCCCCGGAATTTCGTTCCCGGGTCGGTTTGTTCCGGTCTCTCCTTCGCCAGGATGGCGGCTCCGAATGCTCCCATAACTTTATGATATTCCGGAACAATAACAGGTGCTCCCAGGGTCTCTTCAAACGCTCTTCGGATTCCTTCATTGGCCGCCACCCCTCCCTGAAAGTAAACTTTCGGTAAGATGGATTTCCCCTTGGCTACGTTTGACAGATAGTTTCGAACCAATGCTTTTGACATGCCGGCAATGATATCTTCCACCCTACACCCAAGCTGCTGCTTATGTATGATGTCCGATTCGGCGAACACGGCACATCTGCCGGCTATGCTGACGGGGCTTTCCGCCATTGCGGCGAGGCCCCCCAGATCCTCCACGGAAAGGCCCAGCCGCTCCGCCTGCCGATCCAAAAAGGACCCGGTTCCCGCAGCACAGACCGTGTTCATGGCAAAATCCGATATGACCCCGTTGCGGAGCAGAATTATTTTAGAATCCTGCCCACCTATTTCCAGGATGGTACAAACTTCCGGGTCCAGGGTGGCGGCAGCTACGGCGTGGGTGGTGATTTCATTTTTCACCACATCACCGCCAGCGATGGCGGAAGCCAGCGCCCGGCCGCTTCCCGTTGTCCCAACTCCGCTGATGTCCTCATCAAGGAAGCGGCCGGATAGCTGCCGCAACCCTTCCTTTACCGCATCGATGGGAGCCCCTTTGGTTTTCAGATAGAGTTGGTCCACGATTTTTAGCGACTCGTTCATTATGACCAAGTCAGTGCTTACAGACCCTACATCGATCCCCAGATAGTACATATTTCGTTTCTCTCTTTCTTTCCAGCATATCGAGAAATGCCTCAATTCGGGTCAGATACCCGGCCTCTCCTCCCATTTCATCATACACAATGGAAAGCACCGGAAGGCCCTCCTCCTTGGCTAGTCCGTCGAACACCGATTTTGCAACGATTTCCGGCATGCAACCTACAGGAAATAACTGGATGATTCCGTCGAAGCCATCTCTTTTTAAACGCAACGCTTCACCTACCGTCTCCTTTGCGTAGCCCCCGATTCGGTGAGGCATCAGTGGATTTTTCTTCGCTTCCGACATCACGCCGCCCAAAGGATTCAATATGGTATTTCCAATCCACCAACCGATGCTCATGTTCTTTTCAAAGGCTACCCCAAGATCCATGAGGGTATCCTCCACATGATGGTTCCCAAAAGAGTCAATCTGTGTATATATTTCTCCCGTAACCAGAAGTTTCAAGGGTTTTCTATCCCTGCAGCGATCCAGATTCCTCCGTTTCCTTTGGCTCTCGGTTATGATACCTCTTGCAGCAGAAAAATTTTCAGCCTCTTTCAGTTCCCTTCGGCAAGCATGTAGCAGAGCCTTTGAAGCACCTCTCAGCCTGTCATATGGGCTTTCCATACGAACCTCCGCCTCCAACCGCTCGAAGTTTTTAATAAGAGAATAGGTTTTTGCTAAGGCAGATAGAACCTGTCTGTTGCCGGCAGGAGAATCCTCAACGATCCGGCTCAATCTATGAAGCAGTTCTTTAAACCCCACCGCTGATACAGAATCCAGCAAAATCCATCGGAAATCATACCCTTGCTTTTTTAAAGCTACCGCAAGCAGGTCCCCATATTCTCCCAACCTGCAGGGCCCCATGGTAGCCGGCATTATGACGGTGTCTGCCCCCTGCTCCCAGGCAGAGATCAGATTCCCCATCATAATTTTAAAAGGCAGACAAATGTCTTCCGGTGCTCCCGCCGCCCCTCGTTCAAGGTCCTTGGTGCTGTTGGGAGCCGGTATGATCAGATCTACACCAAGTTCCTGAAAGAGGAGCCGCCCGTAGATATGGCTGTCTCCTATTCTGGGAAACGTCAGCCTCATATGCTTCCCCTCTCAATCCTATGAATCGATTATCCCACTTTAAACTCAAACTTAATCAGTAACGGCCATGGGGACAGACCCTTTGTCAGGTTTTCCTGACAAAGGGTCTGTCCCCGTGGCCGGTTGCCTCATGGCCGATCTGCAGCGGCGTCTTTCCAGCAGTTCAACGAAGGCCTCCAGCCTTGTATCCAACCCTGCTTCCGCCGTATGCTCATCCAGCTTTAACACCAGCATAGGAAAATCCCCGATTCTGCTCTTTATCATCTCTATGGTTACAGAATCCGTACCGCAACAAAAAGAAGAAACATAGACAATACCATCAACCGCTCCCTGTTCTCTCAAAGTACGAGCATTGCCTAAGTTTTCTCTGTAGAACAACCAATAAGGAGCTTTCATCAACCCAATCGTCTGCGCATCGCTTTTCTCACGGGCCAACTTCTCCCCGGTAATGACGCCGACACCCAAGGTTTTCAGTTTTCGGATCAGGTTCATATTCACGAAAGAGTCATAAACATTGTAAGGATGGCCCAGCAAAGCCACTCTGCATTTTTCGGTTTCAACTGTTTCCTCCGGCAAGCCATAGGGCTGACTTTCATTCCTTATTAGGTCTTCTGCTGCGCGAAATGCGGATAGCACCCTTTTTTGCGGCAGATCCAGCTGCTTCGCCTGCCCTATCACCGCCTTCTTCAGCCTCGCCCTATTGTTCAGATACAAGGGTTCTGTGAACAAAAACCTGTTCTTTTCTTTCCCTTTGCCAATCAACTCCGGGAGTCCTGCGAATTTGGGGCAGATAGAATCCCCATACTCGCATTTCATAAGCCTGGGAACCGCAACTCTGTCGCATTCCTCTAAAAGCCGGGAAACATGTCCTTGAAACACCTTCATGGGGAGACAAGCCTCATCCACACAGTCCCGAATCCCCCTTTCAAGAATATTCCTGTTTGAAGGGCCCGAGTAAACTGTTTCTACCGGCAAACCATCGAAAAACGCTCTGATAAATGGCTCATACCTTTGAAATAAAAGAGCCTCCGGGACTCCTATCCTCATAAATTCCCCCCAATTGCAACGAACGGCCGCCTGCAAAAACAGACCACCGTTAGCTATTGTTACCATATTCTTCAGTTCTATTACAGGTATGTGGAAATCACGGGAGAATCTGATACATGGAATCGGCTGCTTCCTTTGTCACATGCTCAGGGACAGCTGTCACCAGGATTTTGATCTCCCTGGCCGCAAAGCCGATGACAACCGTATCTCCGACGCTCACCTCACTGCCGGGTTTTGCCACCTTGCCGTTAATCTTTATCCTGCCCTGCTCGCAAGCTTCCTTTGCCACGGTTCTGCGCTTTATAATCCTGGAATTCTTCAGATATTTGTCAATCCGCATGGTTCCTCCAAAACACAAATCGGCGCTTCGCCATAAGCCAAGGCCTGCTAATAAAAAATGAAAAAAGGCAGCCAAGGGCTGCCCTTTTATATAATGTATTATTTGTTAACAGCGTCTTTCAGTGCTTTACCGGCTTTGAAAACAGGTGCTTTCGATGCAGCGATTTTGATCACTTCACCAGGTTTTCTGGGGTTTCTGCCTTGTCTGGCTTTTCTTTCTCTGGTCTCGAATGTTCCGAAACCGATCAACTGTACTTTATCTCCCTTTACCAGAGTTTCTTCAACAGCGCTGACAAATGCGTTCACTGCAACCTCAGCATCTTTCTTGGTAAAGCCGGTCTTCTCTGCTACGCGGGCAACTAATTCTGCTTTGTTCACGAATCTTACCTCCTTCAATGAATTATCATATAAATTCTATCTTTTCATTTTACTTCACGGGCGTTCATTAACCGATCCGCTTTCCCGCAATTTTGCTTCCTCCCAGAGCTTGTCCATCTCTGCGAGGGTCATGGATTCCGGAAGGCATCCATTTGCACGGGCAGCCTCTTCAATGAAGCGAAACCTCTGTATAAATCTCTGTGAAGTAAAATTTAAAGCGTCTTCAGGATCGACTTTCAGGAACCTGGCAACATTCACCACTGCAAAGAGCAAGTCCCCCAGTTCGTCGCGAATCCTCAGAGCGTCTCCGCCGCAACGAGCTTCTGCAAGCTCACGAGTCTCTTCGACAATCTTTTCGAAGGCCGGTTCTACATTGTCCCAGTCAAATCCAACTTCCGCTGCCTTTGCCTGTATCTTCATGCTCTTGCGTAACGCAGGCAAAGCTTTGGGTATTTCAAGCATGGATTCCGTTACGGTTCCCCGCTTCTCTTTCTTTTTCATATTTTCCCATTTTTCAAGGGCTGTGTCAATACTTTCCGCCCTAATATTTGAAAAAACATGGGGGTGGCGGCGAATCATTTTCTCACATTCTCGATTCGCGATGGACGCCAGGTCAAATCTTCCTTCCTCCCGTCCCAGATCTCCGTGAAAAACAACCTGAAGCAATACATCCCCCAGCTCCTCTTCCAGATTATCCCAGTCCAGATTGTCAATGGCCTCGGTCACCTCATACGCCTCTTCTATCAAGCAGACTTTCAAGCTTTCATGGGTCTGTGCTCTATCCCAGGGGCAACCTTCATCGCTCCGAAGGAGAGCAATGATTTTTCGCAAGCGTTCTACGGCCTCCTGGTCGGTCTTTCCTTCTTTATAGAGTTCCTCATACATCACTTTTTAAACCTCGTAAATATGCGTATTAATTTATCTCCTTTGGGCAACAATTTTAGTTCCTCACTGGTTATGGCCTTGGTTGCAACCAGCATAATCCCATAAACGAAAACCCCCGTGACGATGGCCAGAGCGGTAGCCAAAGCATTTGCCATATTGCTGCTGCTCATACTATTCCCCAATAAGAGTACAAGCAAACGATGAACCCCGAAAACAGCACCGCTCATTACCAGTCCGGAAATTGCCGGCTTGATTAGGGTCAGTCGAAAGTCGAATCTGGCACCGGTGTATCTTCGCACTGCCATCAGGTTCAGTGTAGATGCCACAATATAGGCGCAGACGGTTCCGATTGCAGCTCCCCGTATATTGATAGAGGGTATGGCAGTCAGATAGTAGGTCAGCAGTACCTTGACCAAAGCACCGATTCCCAAATTCCTGACGGGAATCAACTGCTTGCCGATTCCCTGCAATACCCCTGTGAGAATCTGAACCGTAGCTAAGAAAATCACGCCAAAGGAAAGGATGAAAAGACTTGGAGCTGCGCTTACGGCGCTTGCCTTCTGGGCGGGATACAGCAGCAGCATGATCGGTTCTGCCAAAGTCATCAATCCTAGAGCGCAAGGTAATCCCAGAATCAAAGAAGTCCGAAGGCCCAATTCCACATTGTATTGCAGAAAATCCGTCTCTCTCCGCTTATATGCGGCAGCCACTGCGGGCACCAGACTCATGGCGATGGCCTGGGTCAACACCTGGGGAAAGTTGATTAGGGGCCCGGCCATTCCGGTGAGCTGGCCGTAAAGATCGTTGGCAGCACCGGAAGTAAACCCGCTGGCAGTCAATCTGTTAATAACAATGGCAACGTCTATGGTGTTCATAATGGGCATGATAGCCGCCCCGATGGTGATAGGTACGGCAATCACAAGAATCTGCAGGAGGATCTTACCGGTTCGTTCACCGGGTACCCCCGGGGTTCTTGTAATGGTTTTGAATATTCTCTTACGATAGAAAAGGAACAGACCGATTACTGCCATAAGCCCGGCCACCGCGCCGGCCGTAGCTCCGAAAGAGGCTCCCGCCGCCGCGTATTCCAGACCTTTATCCACAAGAACAACCGCCAGAGTGAGCCCGGCAGCCACCCGGAATAGCTGTTCGATGACCTGGGATACAGCCGTGGGGCTCATATTTTGCAAACCCTGAAAATATCCACGGAAAGAAGCCATCATAGGAACAAAGAGCAATGCGGGGGCAATAGCCATCATGGCCATTTTAGCGCCGGGATTCCCCAGATAATTCACTATGGCTTCCGCACCAAAGAACAAGACTGCCGATGAACTGATGCCGATAGCAAAGAGGAGGGCGAAGGAAATTCGAAAGACCCGGTACGCTTCGTAGGAATTCCCAACGGCGTTCCGCTCCGCTACCATGCGGGATATAGCCACCGGTACGCCTGCCGTAGATAAGGTGAGCAGCAATACATAGACCGGATAGGCCGTTTGGTAGTAGCCCATTCCCGTATCGCCGATGATGTTAGCCAGAGGGATTCGAAAGACGGCTCCCATGACTTTAATGATGAGGCCGGCAACACCCAGCACTACTGCTCCCTGCAAAAAGGATTTTTTCGTCATATTATAAGGCCCCGAGGATTCTCTTTATGGAACGATCCGTTTCAAAACGGACCCTTTCCATGTCTATGGTTGGAAAATTTCCTTCCTTATACAGCACTTTGCCGTCCACCATGGTGAGGATTATATCGCTTCCCGAAGCGGAGTATACAAGGTTGTTGGCCAAATCGTGAACCGGATGCATATGAGGTCCGGAAATGTCCAAAACGATAAGGTCCGCCTTATAGCCTGTGTGAAGGATCCCCGTGTCCTCCCTGCCCTGGCCCAACGCCCCCGCGCCGGTGGCTGCGTAAATGGTCTGCCTTGGGGTTGTCACTCTTGGATCTCCAAATTTCTCTTTATGGACCAGACCGAAAATTTTCATTTCTTCTATAAAGTTCAGGCTGTTGTTGCTGGCTACGCTGTCCGTGCCGATAGCTACATTGATGCCTTCTTCCCACAGCCCCGGCACATTGCAGACGCCGCTGGCAAGCTTCAGATTGCTCACAGGGTTGCTGGCTACCGTGACGCCTTTTCCCTTTAGAATATGATAATCGTCTCCCTCGATGTAGACGCAATGAGCTGCAGTAGTCCTGGCGTCCAGCAGACCCAGACCATTGAAATACTCCACGGGAGTTTTGCCCCGGTGCCTCTCCTTGCAGCCTTCATGTTCCTCTTTGGTTTCCGAAACATGAACATGCATGCCGGTGCCCAGTTCCTTCGTGAACTCCGCCAGCTGCCGGGCGATTTTTGGAGTGGAGGTATACTCCGCATGGAGACTCATGTCGATCAGAACTCTGCCCTCTCCGCTTCCATTATATTGTTCATACAGTTCTTTCGATTCCTTGTAGGCGGGAAGATTTTTCAGGTCCTCGTCGGTAAAGCAGGTAATCCCTCTGCCGATATTGGCTTTTGCTCCGCTCTCGATAAAAGCATCTGCCATGCGATTACAGAAATAGTACATATCGGTGGTTGAGACGATGCCGAATCGCAGAGACTCGGCGATGCCAAGGAGGGTTCCGTAATACACATCCTCCCCCGTAAGGTGTGCCTCAAAAGGGAAAATACGCTTTTGCAGCCAATCTTGCAAAGCCATATTTTCTCCGTATCCCCGCATTAGAGTCATTGGAGTATGGGCATGAGAATTGAAAAAGCCGCTCATGAGCAGCTTGCCGACGCCTTTGTAAATCTCCCCGAAATCCTCTTGGGGCATAGCGCTTCCTATGTATAAAATCCGGTCATTCCTGGTCCCTACATACATAGCTTCCCTTACAC
>CAYOYO010000016.1:12080-23996 GCA_964408195.1 uncultured Oscillospiraceae bacterium
GTTTCAGAACTTTACCCTTTTAGACCGGGATCTTTGTGTAAGGGAAGCTATGTATAAAATCCGGTCATTCCTGGTCCCTACATACATAGCTTCCCTTACACAAAGATCCCGGTCTAAAAGGGTAATGTTCTGAAACAGCATGGGCTTTCACCTCCGTATCGCACATTATAGCATAAGGATGTGAAATTGTAAAAGGTGTAAGCCACGGGGACAGACCTGATAAAGGGTCTGTCCCCGTGGTCCTTCCTAATTGTCCATCTGCTTGGCCAGGAAATGGGCCGCGATTTCCGCCGTCTTTAATTCTGTCTCACCAAGCTTGCGATCCTGATCTCTGCTAAAAAAGATGATGGAGCCGATTGGATCTCCTTGGGATATGATCGGCACAATGACCTGCGACTTGTAATCCCGGTTTTCCCCTTCCTCGTTGGTAATGGGTTGAACGGCGTCTGCTTCGGATATGATCCTTACGCTTTTGCTCTGAATGATCTTCTCCACTTCCGGGCTGATTCTCTTATCCAAATAATCTCTTTTTGAGCCGCCGGAAACCGCCACAACCTGATCTGTGTCTGTGACGATAGCCGAATCACCTAATATACTGTGGGCAGATTCGATGAATTCTCCGGCAAACTCGTTCAGCTCGCTGATGGGCGAATATTTTTTGAGTATGACTCCGCCTTCCCGATCCGTATAAATTTCTAAAGGATCCCCTTCCCGAATCCGCATGGTGCGTCTGATTTCCTTGGGTATGACAACACGTCCCAGATCGTCAATCCTTCTTACGATTCCTGTCGCCTTCATATCTGCACTCTTCCTCTCTACCATTTCTAAATTGCACACATCTTGTCGTCATTATTATTTTCCAATCAGGAAGGAATATGCACAGCAGCTTTTTTAAATTTTATTTACATAAAATCAGCCAAGGGGACAGACCCTTTGTCAGGTTTTCCTGACAAAGGGTCTGTCCCCTTGGCTCCATGCTTCTTATCTGTATTATTTAACCCTGTTCCTTCATGTACTCCACACCGTACTGGTCCCGCAGCTCTGTTATTCTGGCATTATAGGCGTTACGGACAGCTGTGTCGTAAAGGGTATCCAGTATACTTTGCTTTGCATCCAAAAAGGTCTCATTGCCCTGCTCTCTATCGGTGACCAGGATGATGTGATAACCGAACTGGCTCTGTACCACCCCGCTCATCTCGCCGGGCTTCAGCGCAAAAGCAGCCTCTTCAAATTCGGGGACCATGGCACCTTTCCCGAAGGTGCCCAGTGAGCCTCCCTGAGCGGCAGAACCGGGATCAATGCTGTTCTCTTTCGCTAACTCGGCAAAATCGCCGCCATCCTTCAGCTGTGCAAGAATCTCTTCCGCCTTCTCCTTTTCCTCTACCAAGATATGGCTGGCTGTCACTTCGTCGATGACAAAGCGGTCCGGGTTCTCATCGAAATACTTCCTGGCTTCCTCCTCGGTGGTCTTGGGGATTTCAGCCGTCAGATCGTTGAAAAATGCCATGCTGTAGTATTGGTCGATGTAAAAGCTTTTCAGATACTCATCGGAGATGTTGTTTGCCTTCATATAGGCTGCTGCCGCCTCCTGCTCCGCCACCTTTGTGACGAACTCATCCGCAGTGGTCTCGTAATCTTCAGGCAGGGCTTCCGGATCGTCTGCATACTCCATCTTAACCAAATTGAGAGCAATGTAATCCTCCAGTACCAGGGATTTGATGTACTGCAGATCTTCTGCGGTAGCCGTGCTCAAATCAATCCCCTGCAGGAAACAGTACAAATAGGTGTATTGGTTCAACTGATCTTCAGTAATTGTTGTATCGCTGATTTTCACCACCGGATCGTCTCCGGTATTCTCGTCTTCCTTCTCAGCGCAGGCAGCCAGGGATAACACCAGAACGGCAGCCAGCAAGAGGGCCAAGATCTTCTTAAAGTTCATTTACGTCCTTCTCCTTCATTGATTATTCGCCTGTTTTCAAACGGGCATACTACCCGGAGCCAACGGTACTCCGGCCGGTGAAAAATGTCACCGTTTGATTATACGCTATTGTGTCAGCTTTGTCAAAAACCCGATGGCTTCCCCCAGCCGGTCATTGCTTTTCAAATTCAAACGAATATATGGCTTTTGCCCCCCATGGACGAAAAGGTTCATTCCGTATTCGGGAGCCACGTTGGCGATCTTCCGGGGATCCAGGCTCTCCGGGCCCGAAAAGTCAAACACCAGCTTCTTCTGTTCCTGACGCACTCTTGAAATCCTACCTATCCCTGCCAATGCCTTAATCAGAGCAATATCGATCAGGTTGAGGGTCTCCTTGGGAATCTCCCCAAATCGGTCAATCAGTTCATCTATGATTTCGCTCCGGTCTGCCTTATCCCGGACCGACGCGATTTTTTTGTACAGTTGCAGTTTCAACAGTTCATCGGAGATATAGTCACCGGGGATATGTGCCTCCACAGGAAGCTCGATGCTGGTCTCCAATGCATCGTCTCCCTTTACCCCACCGCCGGAAAGACCCCGTACCGCATCTTCCACCAGCTTGCAGTAAAGTTCGTAACCGATCATCATCATGTGCCCGTGCTGCTCTGTTCCAAGCAGGTTTCCTGCTCCGCGGATCTCCAGGTCTCGCATTGCTATGTGGAAACCGGCGCCAAACTCGGTAAATTCACGAATGGCCCGGAGCCGCTTTTCCGCCTGCTCCGACAGGACCTTGTTTTTCTGATACATCAGATAAGCGTAGGCCATACGGTTTGAGCGGCCCACTCTGCCCCGCAGCTGGTAGAGCTGTGACAAGCCTAGCCGATCCGCCTCTAAGATGATCATGGTGTTCACATTGGGTATGTCAAGACCCGACTCGATGATGGTAGTGGATACCAGCACGTCGGTTTCATTTTCAATGAACTTCAGCATAATCTCTTCCAACTGTTTTTCATCCATCTGTCCATGGGCTGCCACCACAGAAGCTTCCGGTACCAGTTCGCCAATCTGGGCAGCGATCTTCTGGATTCCCCTGACTCTGTTGTAGACCACATATACTTGGCCGCCCCGGTCCAGTTCCCGCCGGATGGCTTCTTTCAGGACCCCGTCCTCCTGCTCCATCACATAGGTCTGAACCGGATAGCGTTCCTCGGGGGGTTCTTCGATGAGACTCATATCCCGGATTCCCACCAGGGACATATGAAGGGTTCTCGGTATGGGGGTGGCGGAAAGGGTCAGCACGTCCACATTCTTGCGGAGCTGCTTGATGGCTTCCTTGTGCTGAACGCCAAAACGCTGTTCTTCGTCGATGACCAGAAGCCCCAGGTCTTTAAAAGCCACATCCTTTGACAGAAGCCTGTGGGTGCCGATTAAAATGTCAATCTCGCCCTTTTTAACCTTCCGTAGGATCTCCGCCTGTTGGGCCTCCGTGCGGAACCGGGAGAGCATATCCACCTTGAAAGGAAAGGATTCAAAACGCTCCTTAAAGGTATAGTAATGCTGGTTGGCCAGAAGTGTGGTGGGTACCAGTACGGCAGCCTGCTTCCCGTCGGCAGCGCATTTGAAGATGGCCCTGGCGGCCACCTCCGTTTTTCCGTAACCCACATCTCCGCAGAGCAACCGGTCCATAGGAATGGGTTTTTCCATATCTTTTTTGATTTCCCGAACGGCTCGCAGCTGATCCGGCGTCTCCTCATAGGGAAACAGGTCCTCAAATTCCCGCTGCCACAGGTTATCCGGCGAGAAGGCATATCCTTTTTCCATGAGCCGGGCTGCGGAAAGAGCGAGCAAATCCTTTGCCAGCTCTTCTATGGCCTGCTTTGCCCTCTGTTTGGTCTTTTTCCACTCTCCCCCCGCAAGCCTGCTGATCTTGGGTACGGCACCATCGGAGCCCACATACTTCTGGATAATATCCATTTGCTCTACCGGCACATAGAGCATATCTTCCCCTGCATATTTGATTTTTAAGTAATCTTTTTTCGTATCCTGAACCGTAAGCTGCGTTACCCCCAGGAATTTTCCGATACCATGGTTTTCATGTACCACATAATCCCCTTTACGGATATCGGAAAAGGCTTTGATGTTGCGGCGATCCCCCGCTTCCCTTCGGGTCTTTTTCTGCTTTGCGGTCACAAAGATGTCCTTGTCGCAGAATATGACCAGCTTCTCCTCCGGGAATTCCATGCCTCCCGACAGGACTCCTTCGGAAATCTCCACCGGGCTTACAAGGTCCAGCCGACTGACAAAGTTCTTCATATTATCGGCTCTGTCCCCGGTAGCGCAGAAGATACGGATCCGGTATTTCATCCTATCATAGCGGAGGAGTTCTGTTTCGAAAAAATCCATCCTTCCGTTAAACACCGTTCCTTGCTTGGACACAATCGGAACCGCGGTCTTCAGCACATCGATTCCCCGAAGCTGTTTCTGGAATGGGGTAAAAACAAAGGCAGCTCTCCCCTGATAGATCTTCCGGAACTCAAAGGGCCCGGAGAAGACCTGATAATCCTCAGGAACCGTATCTCCCCGGTCAAGCAGCTCTTTGAAATCCTCCTGGTACTCTTTTTCCGTTTGTTCAAGTGACTCTGTCACCCGATCGGCATCGTCAACGATGACGGCCCCTCCGTCTTTCAAATAGTCCCAGAGGTAGGCTGTTTCTTCATAAATATAATGAATATAGTTTTCCAGGAGCTGAAGGTTCATCACGGTCTCAAGGCTCTCCAGGATATGAGACAGCCGGGCCAGAAGCCTCTCCCTCTTCTCCCCCGGCAGCTTTCCGGCAAAGGCTTCATAAGCCTCGCGTATCCTTGTGGAGGCCTGCTCAAACAGATAATCCGACTGAACGATGATCTGTGCTGGGAAAACCGTAATGGAGTCCGCCTCACCGATGGATCTTTGGGTCAGGGGATCAAAAAACCGGATGGAGTCCACCTCTACATCAAAAAACTCCACCCTGCAAGGGTGGGGCAAATTGGGAGGGAAGACATCGAAAATGCCGCCCCGGACGCTGAACTGGCCTTTGGCCTCAACGGAGCCCACCCTCTCGTAGCCCATATAGACCATCTGCCGTTTCAGTTCTTCCAGACCTCCCCGGTCTCCCGGTTTCAGAGATATCATATTCTCCAGAAACAGGTCTTTCGGGGCCAGTTTTTTTACCGCACTCTTTGCGGAGGCTACGAGAATGCATTCCTCTCCGGAACACAGGGCAGCCATTGCGGTAAGCCTCTCTACCAGCGTGTCCTGGCTTTTTGCTTCAAATGCGATGGGAGAAGGAGCTTCTTCCGGAAGCAGATATATTTTTTGGTCTGTAAATAAAGACAGATCCTCCGCAAGTTTTTTCGCCTTTGCGTAGGAGGAGGCCACGATCAAGATCTGTCTTCGCCTCTCTCCCGCAATGACCCCTGCTATATGCGCGGATCTGCTTTCAGAAATACCCGATATGCATGAGACTCCGTAGCCTTCCTGGGCCAGCTGCCTGATACGGCGAAACCGGCCGGAGTCGTTCTTTTCAACCATCCTTTTCGCCGTCCTCTTTCTTTGATATCCCCTTTGCTCCTTTGGGTTCGGGTTCTCTGCTGTTGAATTCGTTCATAGCCTGATCGATTCCTTTGCCCAGGATGCACTCCAGAGCGGCGGTGGCTCGCAGGACAGTCTCCTCCATCAACTTTTTTTCTTCTTTTCCGAATCCTCCGGTGACATAATCCGCCAGACCCATTTTTCGTTCCCCGCCGATGCCGATTCGGAGCCGTGGAAAGTCGTCCCGCTGCAAGTCATAGATGATGGAACGCATGCCGTTATGCGTTCCTGCACTGCCGGAAGGACGGATTCGCAGTCTTCCCATGGAAAGGTCCACATCATCATAAACCACGATCAGGTTTTCCGGCTCCGGCTTATAATAGGACACCAAATCCCTCACACTTTGTCCCGACAGGTTCATGTAGGTCTGAGGTTTTACCAGCAAAACTTTCTGGCCGGAGATGATGCCTTCCCCCACCAGAGCTTTGTGCTTTATCTTGTTGATTTTGATCCCGTGCTTTTCTGCCAGCCGATCTACTGTGATGAATCCGATATTGTGCCTGGTATGTTCGTATCTCCTGCCGGGATTTCCAAGTCCAGTGATAATAAACATAACACTAATCAAACAGCCTGCTGATGGAATCGTTGGTAAAGATCCGAATCATAGCCTCTGCAAACAGGGGAGCTACGGACAGTACTTTTATCTTGTCGATTTTCTTTTCCTCCGGTAGAGGTATGGTGTTAAGCAGGATCATTTCTGTGATGGCGGATTCGCGGATCCTTTCAATGGCAGGTCCGGACAGCACTGCATGGGTAGAGCAGGCATAGACTTCTTTTGCTCCCAGGTCCTTTAATGCGTTTGCTGCATTCGTTATGGTTCCCGCCGTATCGATGATGTCATCCACAAGGATGGCGTTCTTGCCTTCGATATCGCCTATGATGTTCATGATCTCCGACACGTTGGCCTTGGGCCGTCTCTTGTCTACGATGGCGATGGGAGCGTCGAGAGGATGCGCCATGTTTCTGGCTCTGCCTACGCTTCCATGGTCCGGAGATACCACCACCAGATCATCCAGGCGCATTTCCTTAAAATACTTTACCAATATGGGCATTCCCAGCAGATGATCCACGGGGATGTTGAAATACCCTTGTATCTGGGCTGCATGGAGGTCCATGGTCACCACCCGGTCCGCTCCGGCAGAGCTGATGAGATCCGCCACTAGCTTTGCTGTAATGGGGTCCCGGGCCTTTGCCTTCCTATCCTGCCTGGCGTAACCGTAATAGGGTATGACTGCGTTGATTCTCCCTGCTGAAGCCCGTTTCATGGCGTCGATCATAATCAAGAGCTCCATCAGGTTGTCGTTGACCGGGTTGCAGGTTGACTGCACGATGTAGGTATCGATGCCCCTCACCGTTTCCCATAGGTTCACCGACACCTCGCCGTCACTGAATTTGCTCACTGTAGATCTTCCCAGCGGTTTGCCCATAATAGATGCTATTTCTTCTGCAAGCTCAGGGTTTGAGTTCCCCGCAAAGATTTTAAAGTCTGCGAACGCTCCATTCTTCATTGCTATTATCCTTTCTGTCTTGTGTTCCTCGTTACTTCTTCTTTTTCAGAATTCCTCGTTTTTCGACCCAATCGGGGATAATCTGATCCTTGGCCCTGCCTATGCAAAGAGCCCCCGGTGGCACATCGTTGGTAATGGTAGTGCCGGCGGCAACATAGGCCCCTTTGCCCACTCTTACCGGCGAAATCAGGTTGGTATTACAGCCCACAAAAGCGGCTTCCTCCACCACGGAACGACTTTTTTCGGAGCCGTTATAGTTAACAAAGACCACGCCGCATCCCAGGTTCACGCCGGCACCCACATCCGCGTCGCCAATGTATGTGAGATGGGATGCTTTCGCCCCGTCTCCCATAGTTGAGTTCTTCACTTCTACGAAATCCCCCACCTTGGCATCTTCTCCGATATGGCTGTTGGGGCGCAGGTAAGCAAAAGGGCCTACCTTTGTCCGGCTCCCGATGCTGCTTGAAAGAATGACAGAGCACTGAATATTCACTCCGTCTTTTATGACGCTGTCAACGATTCTGGTATTATATCCTATCACGCAGTTTTCGCCGATCTGGGTGGAGCCTTCCAGGATCACGCAGGGCTCTATTACCGTTCCTCTGCCGATGCGGACATCCTCTCCGATGTAGGCAGTCTTCCAGTCAGTAAATGTAACGCCCTTTTGTATATGGGAAAGGACAACGGCAAGCCGGGCTTCTTCCTTTCGATCTTCCTCTTCCATGAATTCTTTGATGCTCATTTTCGTTTCGTCCATAGGTTTTTCCTCATATTCCTAAAATCTTCTTTGAGTATATCACCTATCATTTCCCCCGTAAAGAGAAGGAATCCCGGTGATAGCCTAAAAAAAGCACCGTTTTGCAAACGGTGCTCTGTCTTTGGAATGTATTACCACATGTAATCTAAAACGCCTCTGCTGCCTCCGGTTCCATTCCTTTCGTAACTGCCTGTTCCGATTCCTCATCCATATGATCCAGAACTTTGTGGTACTCTTCAAATATGGCCTCCTTGATACGATTTCTAGTCTCCGAAGTCAGCGGATGGGCGATATCCCGAAAATCTCCTTCTCCCATCTTTCTGCTGGGCATTGCTATAAACAAACCGTTCTGCCCTTCAATGACCTTAATGTCATGCACTACGAATTCATCGTCAAATGTCACCGAAACAACAGCGCGCATCTTGCCTTCGTCGTTGACCTTGCGAATTCTTACGTCAGTTATTCGCATGAATACACCACCTCTCTCACAGTGTCTGGCATGTTAGAATTTACAGCAGGGATAAAATATGGCGCTTTATGTCACAATTATACCTTTAATTACAATATTTTTCAAGTGGGAATGCATATATTTAAACCGGTTTCATGCCGGGTTTTCATGCCAGGTAAATTCCTTACGTTGCCGTTTGCCAAAGTTTGCACTCCGCATACGACAGTGGGGAGTGTGAAGGGAAACTTTTATTCACCAAGTGAAAATTCCAGGGGTTTGATTATCTCAATGATCTTTTTTTGCTCATCCACGGGACCCAGATAGAGCAGAGGATAGTAGTCCTCTATGACTTTTTTGGCCGGCTCCGTAGCTGCAATCACCACTCCGGTTCCCACCACCTTCACATCAAACTCAGCAAGAACATCGATAATGCCTTTGATGCTCCCTCCGGCCCGCATGAAATCGTCGATGATAATGGCCTTTTTCCCCGGCTCAACCGCTCGCTTGGCCAGGGATAGTTTCTGTATCCGGTCTGTGGATCCGGAAAAGTAGTTGATGCTTACCGTTGAGCCTTCCGAAACACGACTTTCCCTACGCACCACCACCAGAGGAAGGTTCAGCATGTGAGCAGTCATAAAGGCCACCGGTATCCCCTTAGTCTCTATGGTCACCACATAATCGGCACTCCTGTCCTGAAATTTCTTTGCGAACATCTCTGCAGCATGGCTGATTATATGAGAATCAAACATCAAGTCAGATGTGTATAAAAAACCTCCTCCCAGAATTCTGCTACCATCGGACAGTTTCTTGCTCAGTTCACTTAGCAGACTCTCCTCGTGAGCGGGGGAGAGGGAGGGGATAAAACGAATTCCGCCCTTGGCACCTGCGGTAGTTTCTATGCTACCCAGTTCCAGTTGCGCCAGCAGCTTTTTCGCGGCGGATACATCCTCGCTGACCGTGGATTTTGCCGCGTGAAACAGCTGACAAAAATCGTTCAATGAGTAGGTGTGATTGGGGTGGTTGGAGAGGATTCTCACGATTGCGCCAACTCGTTCTGTTCTCTTCACGAAAGGCCTCCTTACCGGATAAAAAATAGGGGTTGCATGATTAAATTCTATTCGCTTTCCGTATTTTTGTCAATTTCCCTATAATAGCGGTATGTTTTTCATAGGTCTATGTTATAATCTTAATGTAAAAAATTATCCAGCCACGGGGACAGACCCTTTGTCAGGTGGTGCCACCAAAGCGTTCCCGCGCTACCACCTGACAAAGGGTCTGTCCCCGTGGCTGGATATTCAGGAGGCAAATAATGGAAGAACTTTCCCAATACAAGCACATTCACTGCATCGGCATCGGGGGCATCGGCCTTTCCGCCATCGCAGAGATTTTTTTGAAACGAGGCTACTGGGTTTCCGGTTCCGACTTAAAGCCGGGAGAGATTACAAATAAATTGAAAAACCAGGGGGCTCTGGTTTTTTCCGACCACGATGAAACCAACATCCAGGGGGCTGACCTTGTGGTCTATTCCTCCGCTGTATCCCCGGACAATCCGGAGCTGACGGCAGCCCGGCGAAACGGGGTTCCCGTGGCCACGAGAGCAGAGGTCCTGGGGGCGTTGATGAGAGAATTCGGGCAGAGCGTGGCGATCTCCGGAACCCATGGAAAAACCACCACTACATCTATGATTTCTATGATTCTGGAGAATGCAGGCTGCGATCCCACCATACTGGTGGGAGGCAATCTGGCCGCATTCAACGGAAATGTGAAAGTGGGCAAAGGCGATTTCATCGTAACGGAAGCCTGCGAGTATATGGACAGCTTCTTAAGCCTCTACCCCAAATACAAGATTATCCTGAACATCGACTCGGACCACTTGGATTACTTCAAGGATATCGACCACATCGTCAATTCCTTTGACCGTTTTGCACGGCTTTCTCCCAAGGATGGGGTGGTTATCGCCTATACCGCCAATCCTTTTGTCAACTCCATTGTGAAAGACCTGCCCTGCAAAGTCATCACCTTCGGCCTCAATGAACAGAGCGATTATTATGCAGAGAACATTCGGTTCAATACTGCGGGGATGCCTTCCTTCGACCTTCTTTACAGGGGTGAGAAGCTTGGATATCTGCAACTGTCTATCCCCGGCGAGCACAACATCGTAAATGCTCTGGCCGCCGCGGCCTGCTGCCGAGATCTGGGAGTGGATCCCGCACATATCATTTCTACCCTGGAAGGTTTCACCGGTACCCAGCGCCGGTTCGATATCATCGGCACAACCAAAAACGGGCTCCGGATCGTGGACGACTACGCCCATCATCCCACGGAAATCAAAGCCACCTTAGCCGCGGCCATGAATGTTCCCCACAAAAACCTGTGGTGCCTGTTCCAACCGCACACCTACACCAGGACCCTGGCTTTGTTCGAAGAGTTCGCTCAGGCTTTCCAATTGGCTGACAAAGTGATTCTGGCAGAAATCTATGCTGCCAGAGAGAAAAACATCTACAAGATCAGTTCCAAAGAACTGGTAGCGGAAATCAAGCGCACCCATCCCGAAAAGGAAGTGTACTACTTTGAAAGCTTTGAAGAGATTGCCAGCTTTGTTGTCAACAACGGGGAACCGGGAGATCTGGTCCTGACCATGGGAGCCGGAGACATATATAAAGTGGCGGAAATCATCCTCTCAAAATAGGATTTCAAACAACACAGACAAAGGGCGGGACTGTTTTTCATGGCATATTGCGCCATGGAAAACAGTCCCGTCCTTTGAATATATTAAAGATCAAAATTTTAAAGTTGCCCCAAGAGCTTCTACAAGCGCCGGCTGCTCCAATATTCCTGATCCCAGCGTGCCCTTTCCTGTTCCTTCAGCTGCCGGTATTTCTCCTCCCGCTGCTGTCTCCGTATGCGGCGGATTTTTACCTGACGACGCTTTACGATAATATACAGAGCAAGAAGCAATAGCAGGAGTACCACAACAGCCAGAACAAGATCACGGATCACCTCTGCGGTGCTATCGGTAATGCCTATGACGGACAGCCAACCACCTCTGTCTACCGAGGCTGCGGTTACCGCATCGTATTCGCCGATCAGCTCGTTGCCCGCATAAAGCTTCACGGTTCCTGCTTTCTGACCTTGCTCCACAGGAGCTTCCACCGAATCGTAGAGTTCCACTTCCGTCCGGAGCAGGCTCCCGGAAGCCTCAGCGGGCAGGGTGGTGTCCACCCCTTCTGGGAGGATCACTTGCACTCGTTTCACCGACCCCCTGCTGACGTTGACGGTGCCCAGATCTTTTCCCGATTCCAGTGCGTTCACAGTTTTAAAATTGGCAAAACCGTAATCCAACAGGGTGATGCAGTCCTGAAACCGCCCCATGTCCGTTGAAGCAAGAGTGACCGCGATCAGCTCCGTGTTCCCCCGTTTGGCTCCGGCTACCAGACAGCCGCCCGCCCGTCCCGTATATCCCGTCTTGATACCGGTAATCCCGTCATATTTGCAGCCCCGAATCTGGCCGTTTACCGTTACTGTGTTTATGTTATCGTAAAGCAGTCGGTTGGTGTTGTAGAGATAGCGGGTGTCCTGAAGGTTGGTAGCCTCCATAGTGTACTGATAGGCGGTAACATAATGCCGAAAGGTCTGGTTTTTCATAGCATACCTG
>CAYOYO010000017.1:0-23242 GCA_964408195.1 uncultured Oscillospiraceae bacterium
ATTCTAAAGGTTCCCCTCTCACAGCGCCCGCCACTAATGTGGCCCCATTAAACAACAGGCAGCCCCCCAAGGAAATGGCAAAGGCTATGGTAAAAGGGCTGAACTCCAGCCTAACTCCCCGCATAAAGACATTGCTGAGAGCCATGAGAAGACTTGACAGCAATAGCATAGTAAGCCCGGTTATGCTGACCCCATGAAAGTCCTGCATACCTAAAACAAACATAGCTATGACAGCTGTGATAGACAGGGAAATAAATGCATTCTGTTTCCAGTCCCCCTTCTCCCCCAGATAATAGTGGGCAATAAGCTTGGCTATGATAGGGACAATAGCAAAAATAATCCCGCTTTCTATGGAGGTAGCAAAGAGCAGGCCAATGGCTTGGAAAACCATAAATCCCAGGTAAAACACCGCTGTCAGCATCAGTCTTTTTGCGGATTTTCCTGCCATATCGATTTTAGCGATCCCGATTACCGGTGGAACCAAAGCTGCAATAGCGGCAAAATTATATCTATATGTAAGGATTTCCAGCGGGGTGGCAGTCTGCATAGAAGTCTTCGTTGCCAGAAACGAAAAGCCTACAATGAAGGAAAACAGCAACGCTGCTCCATAAACGATCGCCCTGCTCTTCCCCGCATCTCCCTTTCTATTGATCTCCAAGTCTTTTTCCTTTCTCATTTCCTCAGTGCATCCTCATTTTTTCGACTTTCGATAGTCTATTATTTTCTCTACCACTCTCTCTTCCGCCGCACAATAGGCAGCCTCTAGGCCGGTACCCAGGGAAAGCCCCAGGGCCCATCCATCCGGGAGCCGGGAAAGCAGATTTCCCTCCTCCACAAGGGAAACATCGGAAAGTCCTGTGGACAGTCCCGTTCCCTTGTATTTCAGATATGCTTCCTTGCGGACCCAAAGTCGAAAAAAGGCCTCTTCTCCCCCCGCCATGACATATTCGCACTCCTTGGGAGTAAAAAAACGCCGGGCAATCCTGCACCATCTCTGCTCCTTGCCGCTCTCTGCTTCCTTGCTTTTTTTTACCCTCAACCTTGTCATATCCTCCAGATCAAAGCCCACAGGGGCAGTATCAAAAGCACAACCCCAAACGCTTCCGGAATGGCTTAGAGAAAAATGGATTCCGTAATGGTCCGAAAAATAGGGCTTCCCCTTCGGAGTTCGGAGAATGGGAGTGGTTGCTACCCAGTCCTGCCCCCCGTATACTCCCGTATCTTCCGCATATTCCTTTCCGAACATGCGGATCCCTTCTTCACTGTTTTTGATCTCTTGTTTGTCACATAAGTAAATGTGCAACTTCGTCACCGCTTACCTCTATTTCTGCAGATGGCTTAAAGTAAAAACAGTATAGCATGAAATGTGCTCTTGTGCCCACCCCATGATTCCGATATTTGGAGTCATTCAGGTGATTGGAAAAAAGCGGAGGGAAATAGGTTCTTTTCCTCCGCTTTCATGTTTACCGGCCATTTTTCTGCATTGAATCTTATTTTCTCTTTAGATATCTCCCCAGAACAAAGAGCTCGTGGAACCAGATTGGTGTGGTAGAGATCGCTGCTAATGCAAGCCATTCCCTCAACGTCAGGGAAGCCGTATCAAAGGCCTCCACCAAGAATGGGATCTCCGTTACAGAAATCTGTAAGGAAAATGCTACTACAAAGGCGATAACCATCAGACGATTGCTAAAATGGTTATACCTGAAAATGGATCTGTTCAGATTTCGCATTCCCATGGCGTTGAAGAGCTGGGAAATAGCCAACACCGTAAAAGCATATGTTTGTGCATGGGAGTAGATGTAATCATCCGCAAACATCGCCATAATCGCATCAAAGGATATGGGTTCTCCGGCTGCAAGCAGGAAAGTAATGGGAGAATACAGGAAAGCGGACAGTGTAGTTAATCCGATCACGGACCCGAAAAATATGGTAATTGCATAACCTCCGTGAGCGAAGAGGCTTTCCTTGGGATCCCTTGGTTTTTCCTTCATGATGTCCGGATCTCCTTCGTCCACCCCCAATGCAAGAGCGGGAAGTGAGTCTGTGATCAGGTTTACCCAAAGGATATGAATGGCTTGGAGAGGAGCCGCAAGTCCCGCTACAATCGCAGTAAACATTGTGATGATCTCTCCCAGGTTTGATGAGAGGAGGAAGAGAACGGATTTTTTAATGTTGTTGTATATGTTGCGTCCTTCTTCTACTGCCTTTTCAATCGTTGCGAAGTTGTCATCGGTAAGGATCATGTCGGAAGCGCCCTTCGCAACATCGGTGCCGGTGATGCCCATTGCTACGCCGATATCGGCAGCCTTAAGCGAAGGTGCATCGTTTACACCGTCACCCGTCATGGATACAATGTGGTTGTTGGCCCTGAAGGCGTTGACAATCATGACTTTGTTTTCCGGAGACACACGAGCAAAGACCCTTAAATTGGGAACTGCCGCGTTGAGATCCTCTTGGGACATGTGGGAAAGCGTGTCACCGGTAATGCACTGGTCCTCGTTGTCCGCGATACCTAGTTCTCTTGCAATTGCAAGGGCTGTATCCCTGTGGTCACCGGTTATCATAATCGTAGTGATGGAAGCGCCGTTAAATATTTGGACGGCACCGGCTGCTTCCGGTCTTGGCGGGTCGATCATTCCCACCAGCCCTACAAAGGTCAGATTGTTCTCTGTGGCGGAATCGTCATCCGTTTTAATGGCCAAAGCAAGCACTCTCAATGCCATGGTGGCCATTTCCTTTGCTGCGGCACCTATATTTTGCTTGTCCTGTTCCGTAATTTCTCTTGACTGCCCGTTTATCATAATATGTGTGCAGTTTACGATAATCCGATCCATAGCGCCCTTCGTGTATCCAACCATTTTGCCATCGGTGGATTTGTGCACCGTCGTCATCATTTTCCGACCGGAGTCGAAGGGCTGTTCATTGATTCTGGGAGACGCTTCTTCCAGTGACTTTTTGGTAATTCCCAGATTTGTTCCCATATCAAGCAGGGCTAATTCCGTAGGATCGCCAATCCTGCACTCATGTTCTGCAACCGCATCGGTGCATAGAATAAAACCGTCCACAAAAAGAGCGTCCTTTTCGTAATCCAGACTCTTTACGTCCGTAAGATTTTCATTTAGGTATACTTTTGTCACAGTCATTTTATTCTGCGTCAATGTTCCGGTCTTATCGGAGCATACTACACTGACAGATCCCAAGGTCTCTACGGCAGGAAGCCTTCTCACAATCGTATTTACCTTCACCATCCGCATGACGCCCAATGCAAGTACGATGGTGACAACGGCGGGCAAACCCTCGGGAATGGCAGCAACCGCAAGAGCGATGGCAGTGAGAAGCATGTCCATTACATCCCTGTCCTGAACCAGCGCTATGACAAAGAGTGCCACACAAAGACCTAAGGCGAGGATTCCCAGCACTTTACCCAAATCTCCGAGACGCTTTTGGAGGGGAGTCATCTCTTGGACAGATTCGTTGATCATCTTTGCGATTTTGCCGATCTCTGTGTCCATTCCTGTACTGACAATGACTCCCTCTCCCCTGCCGTAGGCAATGCTGGTGGATAGATACGCCATGTTCAGACGATCTCCGAGAGTCACCTCGTTTTCAGCCACAAACTCTGCTTCTTTTTGCACGGGGACAGACTCCCCTGTAAGGGCGGCCTCTTCAATTTTCAAGTTGACGCTGCTTATTAGCCGCAGATCTGCAGGCACGATTCTTCCCGCCTCCAGCAGTATGATATCGCCGGGAACCAGATGGGCTGCCTCGATATCGTAAATTTTACCGCCCCTCCGTACCAATGCGGTAGGGCTGGAAAGCTTCTTGAGTGCCTCAAGGGATTTTTCCGCCTTGGCTTCTTGCACCATACCAATGATAGCGTTTAGTAAAATGATAGCCAGGATGATAAGCGCATCCGCAATTTCCTGCAGAAACAAGGAGATTCCTGTGGCAGCAAACAAAATATAGATCATGGGATCCCGTAATTGGGCAATAAACATTTGGATCTTGGTTTTTTGTTTCTTTTCTTGAAATGCATTTGGGCCATACTTGTTCAGGCGTTTCTCCGCCTCTTCTTCCGACAACCCCAACTGTTGATCTACTTGCAGTTCTTCCAGTACTTGCTGCGCTGATTGTTGTTCGTACATTCTCTACTCCTTTTCCATTTGTTGGGCGGCAGATACTCGTTAAATAAATAAAAAGACCTTTAACATAATATCTGCAAAGCTATGCATTCTATGCTAAAAGTCTTGTTTCCGCATGCGGGTTTAAGACCAGGCAATGCCGTCGTGTTGGTCTTAAACATTTATAAACTACTCCCTTTTGGCTCGTTGCTTCTCCTATTTTAACGGCTAAAAATCTTGTTGTCAAGACAGAATCCGTGTTGTATAATTGCGCTGTAAAGCATTAAAGTGTCCGGGGCTGTAGGAAGGGAATGGGGAAGGAACATGAGCTATGAGTCCAAGTTGAAAAACCAGGAAACAGACGACTTATTCAAAGCCGTTCTGCTGCTGGAGACGGAAGAAGAATGCTATCGTTTCTTTGAGGACCTCTGCACGATTAAAGAGCTTCAGGCGATTGCACAGCGCTTTCAGGTAGCGCGACTTCTGGACAAAAGGAAAACCTATAACGAAATTGAAGAAATCACAAAGGCCAGCACGGCCACCATCAGCCGTGTCAACCGCTGCCTCATCTATGGGGCTGATGGGTACAAGCTCATCCTGAAGAAATTCAAAGGTGAAAAGTAGTCTTTATCATTGCAACCGGAGCAGCTCCATAGCTTTTTGGAGCTGCTTGTCATTTTCTCTTGTAAGTACCCCTTCTGTCAGATCTTCTTCGGTAATTTCCACTGTATAATCAGGATCAATCCCCTTTTCGTGGATTACGTTGCCGTCCGGGGAAAAGTACTGCATCACCGTAAGTTTTGTTGCATCTCCACTGTCCAGTTCCACGATTTCCTGTATGATTCCCTTTCCGTAGGTGGTGGTTCCCACGATTTTACCGGCTCCGTTGCCCTTAATAGCACCGGCCACGATTTCGCTGGCGCTGGCAGATCCGCCGTTTACCAGGATCACATAAGGAATTTCCGTGGTACCCGGATCGGAGTTGTAGTAATTCTTCTGTCCCTGACGGTCTTCTGTGTAAGTGATGATGCCCTCAGGCAACAGGGAATCTGCAATTTCAACGCTGACATCAACAAGACCGCCGGGGTTATCCCGCAGGTCGACAATCAAACCCTTGGCACCGCTGAGTTCCATGTTTCTCAATGTATCCTTAAAGTCTTCCGCTGTGTGTTTTTCAAAAGAACTGATGCGTATATAACCGATATTGCCTTCCAGCATTTCTCCCTTTACTGTCTCCAGAGTGATTTTTGCGCGCTTAAGGGTAAACTCCAGTGGAGTTGCACCTCTCAAAATACGGATGGTGACGTTGGTTCCCCCTTTGCCCCGCATGGCTGCCGCTGCCGCATCGATGGTGTCCCCGTTGTACTCTGTGCCGTCGACGGCGATGATTTTATCTTCGGATTTGATGCCTGCCTTGAAAGCAGGGGTATCGTCGATAGGGGCTACCACATTGATAAACCCGTCTTTGTCCGGTGCAATGGTAACGCCGATGCCTTCGTATTCTCCCGATGCGGCTATAGAGAGGTCTTCGTATTCACGCTTGGTCAGGTAAGCGGAATATGGGTCGCCGATGCCTGCAAACAAGCCTTTATAGATGCCTTCATAGAGCTTCTCCGTATCCACAGGCACATAATACCTCTGCTCTATGAGCTGTTGGAGGGCATCCAGCTGGCCATAGTTTTTTTTGAACCGTTGGTAGTCTTCATACTCCCTGGCACTTATGCCGATTTGGTCAGTGACGATGCCGTAAACCTGGTTGTAGCCTGCCATCATCAGGATGCCCGCAGCAAGGGCAATGGTCAGGAGTATGATTAAGTTCCGCTTTTTTAATGTTAACATGGGCTGAATTCCCTCTCTCAAAAGTATAGACATTATATTATATCAGCTTTCCGGCCACGGGGACAGACCCTTTGTCTGGTATTAGAAGCGCCGTGGAAGGATATGCCCCGTAGAAACCTTGAACCTATCCCCGGCTTTTATGCGTCACATGATGAAACGCATCAAAAAGTCGGAGGTTTCCGAGGGGCATACCCAACAGGCGCAATTTAATCAGACAAGGGGTCTGTCCCCGTAGCCAGTCAGCGCAGATCAACCACTGTAAACTGAATCTTTTCGGACCCGTTCCAACGATTCAGCTCAGGATAACCGGCCAGGTCCACCGGACTTCCACTTTGATATAATTCTCGGAAGCAGTCCGCCCCGTTGAAAAAAACGCAGGGAATCCCACCCGCTGAAAAGCGTACGTGCTGCTGTCGGTCACCCATATAGCAGGGAGCCGACAATATCATTCGGCAAAGTGCAAAAAGAGGTTTTGGGTTTTTGTGCCCAAAAGGTTCCAGTTTTTCTAACCTGCATATCAATTCTTTGGTCAGTTCTCCGGCATATAGGACCCCGTCGATGCTGAGACTTGGGTGAAAAAGGGAAGGACTCTCGTGGAAGCGGCTTTCTGCTGAGGCCAGAAGCTCCTCCCGCAGGGCTTTCAGGTTTGTACTGTCCATGGTAAACCCGCAAGCCCCGGCGTGGCCGCCAAACTTGTCAAAGAGATGGCCATTTGCTGAAAGCATATCATACAAATTGAGGCCTTCAATGCTCCTTCCCGTCCCTTTCAGCTTATTGTCTCCTGTCGGTGTTACGATAATCACCGGCCGATTGTATTTATCCTTTAACTTACCGGCCACAATACCGGTAATCCCTTCATGTGCATCGGGAAGATCCAAAACGATGAATTTTTCATCGGTATTGTTACGTTCGATTTCTGTGACGGCCTCTACAAAAGCAATCTCCTGAATCTGTTTCCTTTCTCTGTTATTTTCCAGCAGTTTCTCGCATGCCTCTATGCATTCCCGCTCACCGGCTGAGGTTAGGACCCTAACTCCTGCCTCTGCCGAAAACATACGCCCTCCCGCATTCAGGTGCGGCACTATAACATATGCGAGCTGATGGGATTTTATTTCTCCCTCTTTGAGACCGGCACCCCTAATCAAGGCGGAAAGACCGGGCCGCTTTCGATTATTTATCACACGGAGTCCGTATTTAACCAGCGTTCTGTTTTCTCCCGTCAGGGGAACAATGTCCCCCACGGTAGCAATTGCAACAAGGTCAAGTGTTTGATTTAAATCTTTTCTTGTCAAGGATTCGGACATTGTACGCTGAAGAGCCTGTGCCAGTTTAAAAGCCACTCCGCAACCCGAAAGTCCCTTTTCGGGGTAAGTACAATCCTCCTGCTTTGGGTTGATCAACAGACAGGATACGGGTTTATCGTTAAGGTTATGGTGATCCGTCACAATCACATCCAACCCTAGTTCCTCAGCATATTCCACTTCGTCACAGGAAACACTTCCGCAATCTACCGTGAGAATCAGGCCGGTCCCTCTATCTTTAATCTTTTCAATCGCCTCTTTGTTGAGCCCGTAGCCTTCGTCGAAGCGGGAAGGGATATAATAAGAGTAGTTGGCATTAAGCTTCTTCAGGATCTCCCAAAGGAGGCTGACCCCGCAAACCCCGTCTGCATCGTAATCGCCGTAGATGCAGATGTGCTCTCCCTTTTCCAGGGCTGCGGCGATTCGTTCTACAGCCTCTTGCATATTTTTCATCAAAAAAGGGTCATAGGTAAGTTGCGGGCTGTCGGACAGGAATTCTTCCGCTGCCTCACGGTCTACAATGCCCCTGCTCCGCAGTATCGTCCTAACAATATCCTCATCATGTCGTTCTTCCGGAAATATCCATTGCTTTTCCATTACTTCTCCTGTTACTCCCAGGCGGGGACTGAAAGCGGGAGGTGAAAGCCTCCCGCCGTAATCGTCTTGCCTATAGATAATTTCTTGGATTCTTGTACTCTCCGTTTAAGCGGACCTCGAAGTGAAGATGCGGGCCCGTGGACATCCCGGTGCTGCCGGAAAGGGCAACGGTCTGCCCCCGTGTTACAATATCTCCTGTCTTCACCTTCAATTGACTGTTATGGGCGTAAAGTGTGACAATTCCTCCTCCGTGGTCAATCATCACCATATATCCGTAGCTGTTGTTCCAGGCTGCTTTGATGACCTTTCCCGCATTTGCGGCGACGATGGTGCTTCCCGAGGCCACGCCCACATCCATGCCGGTATGTAGCTTTTTAATCTTAAGGATTGGATGGACCCGGTATCCGAACTCCGAAGTCACTCTCTTTGAAGCAGGGGCCGGCCAGGCTAAAACGCCACCCACATAATCTCCCGTACCCTGTAGCTTGAGGATTTCCGCAATCAGTGCATTGGCCTCTTCGTTTACAGCATCAATTTGCTTTTCCAAGGCTTTGTTGTCGCCGGACACCTCTGCCTTCAGCTGGGATACATCGCCTCTGTTTACCTGCAACTGACCCTGTTTCGCGGCTTCCTCCTGCTTTTTTGCAGAAAGCTTCTGCTTTAGCTCTCCCAATTGGTTGCGGTATTTTTCGATGGACTTGTGCTGCTCTTCCAAATCCTCAAGTAGAGACACGTCGTTATCGAAGATCTTTTGGGCCATATCTAGATTGGTGAGAAAGTCGGTAATGCTTTCGGATCCCAACAAGACTTCGAGAATTCCCACATCCCCATTTTTGTACATTGCACGGATTCGATCGGCCATTTGCTCATTTTGCTGGTCAATATCCGCCTGTTTGGCTTCCAGCTGGGCTTCCACTTCCGCGATTTTCTTATTGGTCACGGCGATCTCGCTCTGCAAATCCCGGATTTCTCCTTCGGCTGCTTTGATGAGACTGTCAAGATTTTTAATCTGGGAAGCCAGTTTGCTCTCTTCCGCTTTTCCCGCTTTTAGTTGGGACTGCAGTTTGCTGATTTGACGGTTCAGTTCATCCAGCTTGTCCTGCTCGTTCCCCCCATAACCAAGGCCCAGGCTGAGCAATGAAAACACCAGTAGGGCAACAATACTGCAACTGATCCAACGGGTTTTTCTCATGTTCCGATCCCCTTTCCCTTATGTGTCCAAAAATCTTCGCATGGAAATAATGCTTCCAAAGGCTCCGATGCTTACGCCGAGAGCCATAAATATTAAAACCAGGTTATTGATCAGGAACTTTTCCGGAACCATGGTAACAGAAAACATCAGGAACATGTCCGTCCCAAAAAGTTCCATAATTTTATGATAAATCAAAGCCACAAGCCCTACGGACAGAGCTGCGGAAAGGAAACCTATGAGCATTCCTTCCACCAGAAATGGGCCTCTGATAAACCAGTTGTTGGCTCCTACATATTTCATAATGCTGATTTCCCTGGCTCTGGCAAGGACAGTGAGCTTAATGGTATTGGCCACCACCACAACGGACACAACTACTAAGGAAATGATTACTGCAAGAGCCCCAGTGCGGATATAGTCCGTAACCGAGAGAAGCTTGTCCACTGCTGTCTGGTAATACTTGATATCTTCAATGCCTTGAAACTCTTTGACTTTTTCCACTACATCCCCTGCAAGCTCCAAATTGGAAATTTTGACCCTGACGGAGTTGGGAAGAGGGTTCTCTGCAAAGCCATCCAACAGATAGCTCTTGTCCCCCCACTTGGTCTTGTATTCTTCCATAGCTTCCTCTTTGGAAAGGTACCAAGCTTTAGACACTCCCTCCATTTGGGAGATTTTTTCAATCATTTGCACGGCAGTCGTCTGGTCCGTTTCTTCCGTGAGATAGATCTGAACCGTGTCAAACTGCCTTTTTGCACTCTCCGTTATCATGTTGACATTGACAATCAAAATAAAAAAGAGACCGAGTATTAGCAGCATTGCGGTGATCGAAAAAAGGGACGCAAAGGACATAGCCCGATTTCTGAATATCTGTTTCAATGCCTGTATGATGGCATGTCCCATCCCTCTAATAAACATTGTTGTCGAATACACCTCCCGGTTTGCATCGGAAGCTGTGAGCTTCTTCGTCTTCGTAATAGCCGTATGCGCCGCCCCTGTCATCCCGCACGATCTTGCCCTTGTCGATGGCGATGACCCGTTTTCCCATCCGGTCTACGATGTCTTTGGCATGGGTGACCATGAGAATGGTGGTGCCCCTCCGGTTAATCTGATCGAGAAGTTGCATGATCTCCCAGGCCGTATCCGGATCCAAATTTCCGGTGGGTTCATCCGCAATGAGAACCGTAGGGTTGTTGATTACGGCCCTGGCAATGGCTACACGCTGCTGTTCCCCTGCGGAAAGTTCGTGGGGGTATTTTTTAGCCTTTGAGCTGATGCCCATCAGATTCAGAACCTGTGGAACATTTCGCCGTATCGTTCGGGCGCTTATATGGAGAATTTCCATGGCAAACGCTACATTTTCTTCAACTGTCTTATTGGGCAACAGCCGAAAGTCCTGAAATACGATGCCGATACTTCGTCGCAATTTGGGGATTTGTCGATTGGACAGATCGGTCACTTCCATGCCGTTAACCCGAATCCTACCGCTATCCTGGCAGATTTCTTTTAAAATCAATTTAATGAAGGTGGATTTTCCCGCTCCGCTGGGGCCCACGAGAAAGACGAAATCCCCTTTATCGATTTGTACGGTCACATCGTCGATTCCAATATTGCTCCCATACCTCTTTGTGACATTTTCGAATAATATCATAAACGGATCATTCCTTTTATTTCCCACACGAAAAAAAACGGCAAATGCAAATTATTCCGCCAACCTACAAAATTCAGGTTTTTTCTACATGTTATTATAATATAAAACAGAATTCGAGAGAACCTTAATTGTATTACAAGTATATTACATTATGCCGGGGGCGTGGTAAAAATATCCTGTAATAGATTTCGGACCGGATCGTTCATCTTTGACTTGATCGGAGTCAGATGATACAAAAACCTACAACTGTATTCCGCACTGTACACAATGGCCGGGTCGATGAGGGGAAGATAATGAATGGTTCTGAGTTTCAGATAGCTTTGCAGTTCTTTTCGGCTGACACCGGGGTTCATCTTGTTAACTGCATAAATAATAGGCAGACCGGATGTCCGTAATGCGCAGAGAAGTTTATGACCGGCCAGCAGTTTTGATGGGAGCGGATCTATAATAACCAACAGCCTGTCCATATCCCAAAGGAGCTTCCAGAGGTCTTCCTCCCGAACTCCTTTGACTTTACACAATATCATGTCACCCAGGGCATGGTTCGACATGCGGATGGTTTTCATCAGGCTCAAAGAAATCCCGTGCTCTTCGGGAGATCTCAGCATCCAATTCACGTCATACAACATATTGCTTCTTCCATGAATGCTCTTGTCCTCGTTCAGCGCTTTGAAAAAGAGAAAGTAGTCTCTGCCTGCAAAATGCTTGTCCAGAGCCAGGGCGTCATAGAGTCCTCCTTCGCCAAGCTCCAATACTGCCGGATGGCAGATTCCGGTCTCCGCACAGGCACCTGCCAGACACGAGGATACAAATCCGGCGCCGGCTCCGGGGACCAAACCTATAACCCCGATTTTCATCCTGTCGATTCCGGAATTCAAACCACCACCTCCCGGCTATAGTATGCCATATATTATATTCATTGTCAATATTTAACTTATCAAAGGGAGTTCTGTATGTATGGTCTACCAGCTTCCGTATGGCCTTCTTGAAAACCAGCCACGGGGACAGACCCCGTGGCTGGAAAACCTGACAAAGGGTCTGTCCCCGTGGCTGGAAAACCTGACAAAGGGTCTGTCCCCGTGGCTGGTTATTCTATGTACTGGACTTTCAGCTGAATCTGATCCGGGAGTTCCGTGAGCTCCGTTTCTGCCACCAGTAAAGGATAGGTTAACGCCTGGGTCAGAGACATTCCCGGCTGAGGATCCCTGAACTTCACAAAGACCACCAAAGTAGTCACGTCATCGGCCTCTTCCAGTATCATTTTATCCATTTCAATTTCATATCCCGAGGTGGGCTTCTCCCCCCGGGTGGCCACCACATAGACCTTACCGTCCACTACGCTGGCCAGAGCGCGTTCCAACTGCCTGTATTCCGGTATCACCTGCGATGCAATCTGCTGCGGTATTTCAGTCTCACCAAGCACCCTGAAATCAACGGCTTTATCTCCTCTGAAGTGCTGCCACCCACCCCAAAACGCACCGGCTAAAATTACGGCGCCTACAGCCAAGGCAGCTATTTTCTTCTTGTTTAATGTTCCAACCTTATTTCTAAGTCCTATCCTTCTCACAATAAAACTCCCTCCTCCGCAAAATCTTACTTCACTGTATTCGGAGAGGGAGCTTGTTATGCTTGTTTTTTCCGGCAGGATAGCCTATATATGCTTTTCCAGCCAAAGCAGAATATCTTGGTAAACCTGTTCCTTACCCGGCTCGTTGAGTATCTCGTGACGGAAGCCCGGATAAAGCTTGAGAGAAAGATCATTTAATCCGGCCATCTGGAGCTGTTTAAACACTTGCCGGATGCCTTCTCCGAAATTGCCCACCGGATCCATATCCCCGGATAACAGGGTTACCGGAAGCGATGAGGGAACTTCCGATGCCCAGTCCTTTCTGGACACATAAAGAAGCATTTTCATCAGATCGCCGAAGCCTGCCACAGTGAGTATGAAGTTGCACCTCTCGTCTGCTTTGAAAGAATCTAGCACCCCATTGTCCTGAGACATCCAAGCCAGTTTTCGGCTTCCCTTTTCATATCTGCTATTGTAGTTACCGAATGCTAAACGGTATATGAAGCCACTGCGATGGCGTTTCCCTTTGGCTTTTGCGATAAGCTTGATGAGGGGCATCGACGCCCTTGCAGCAGGGTTTTCACCGCTGGTACCGATTAATACAGCTCCTGCCAGGTCTTTCCCATAGCAGGACAGATAGGCCCTGGCCAGCAGGGATCCCATGCTATGTCCGATGAGAAAACAGGGCAGGTCACCGTATTCCTGTTTCATCTTCATAGTCAACAGATGTAGATCATCGGTCATGTTGATCCATCCGTTTTTCTCGCCAAAAAATCCCAGGTCCTCCAGCGTAGTTGCAGTCTGTCCATGACCCAGATGATCGTTTCCACAAACCAAAAATCCTTTTTCTGCCAGGAAACCGGCAAATTCGTGGTAACGGCCGAAATGCTCAGCCATTCCGTGGGATATCTGAACCATAGCCATGGGTTTTTTCTGCGGAATATAGCACCTGTAGGAGACCAAATCCACACCGTTACTGCTGGGAAATGTGTCCTTCACCTGAGCGTACATCGTTTTCCACCTCCGGAACATGGCCGTAAAGCCGGTCTACTATTATCTAAACCTCCGTCACCCATCCGAAGGGATCTTCTGCCTTTCCAAGCTGTATGGCGGTAAGCTTGTCATAGAGCTTCTGCGAAAGAACTCCGATCCTCCCGTCGTTTATGAGAACCTGCTTGCCCTTCCAGCAAAGCTCTCCCACAGGAGAAATCACAGCAGCGGTTCCGGAAGCAAACACTTCTTCTAATTTTCCCCGATCATGGGCATCATATACTTCCTGTATGCTCAGCCTTCTCTCGCTGACCTTTACTCCCCAATCTCTCAGTAGAGTTAAAACCGAATCCCTGGTAATCCCCGGCAAAATGCTTCCGGTTAGGGGCGAGGTGATCACTTCACCGTCGATGACAAAAAACGCATTGGATGTGCCGATTTCCTCCACATACTTACGCTCTATGCCGTCAAGCCACAGTACCTGTGAGTAGCCCATTTCATGTGCCTCATGCTCCGTGAGCAATCCAACGGCATAATTTCCTCCCACCTTTACTGCACCCGTCCCTCCGGGTACTGACCTGACATAGTGATCCTCCACATATATTTTGGTTGGAGCCAGCCCTCCCTTGTAGTAGGGCCCTACCGGGGATAGGATAATGACAAAGAGATATTGATGGGAAGCCCTCACCCCAATAAAGGGCTCCGTTGCAATGATAAAGGGCCGAATATAGAGTGATGTTCCCTCTTTTTCCGGAGTCCAGTCCCGATCCACCTCCACCAGAGCTTTTACCGCCTCTGTCATGAGCCCTTCCGGCAAGGGAGGAATACATACCCTCTCACAAGAAGCCACAGCCCGTCTGTCATTCATGTCCGGGCGAAAGAGTAAAGTTTTTCCGTCAGGAGAACGGTAAGCCTTCAAGCCCTCGAACATCTCCTGGGCATAGTGGAAGACAGAAGATGCCGGATCCAGACAAAGTGGCCCGTAAGGCACAATCCTTCCATTGTGCCATCCGTTATTTTCTTCGTAGTCCATGAGGAACATATGATCTGTAAAGACGGTGCCAAAGTTCAACTGATCCACAGAAGGCTTAGTTTTCGGAGCAGAGGTCTTTAAGATAGAAAAATGATAGGGCATACTAATCACCTCGTTTTTTATAGTCTTTTATATATTGCTGCTGTGGGTCTCGATCAACCCGGTTTTCAGATCCCAAAGCTCTTTTGACAGGTCAACATAGTATTCGTGGGGGTTTTCAAATCGGAGAATTTCATCCCAAAGTGTGGCAATCTGTTCTTGACAGTAGTCCCGGATTTCTTCAATGGCAGGCAGTTTGTATACAAGCTGCCCCTTGTTAAAAATCTGTACTCGGAGATTTTTCGCTTCAAAGTTGGAAACGGTTTTACGTTTCCATATGAATTGAGGATCGAAGATCTGGTAGTCACTTCCACTGGGTATGCTTTCGTGATCCAAAGTGATGACATCGGCGATTGCTTTGCCACTGTCCTTATCATAAAGACGAAAGAGGGTCTTAAAGCCGGGATTTGTAATTTTCTCGATATTCTCACTGATTTTGATCTTCGGAACAATTTCTCCGTCCTTTTCGATGGCAACCATCTTATACACCCCGCCGAATACCGGCTCCGACCGAGCGGTAATCAATCTTTCCCCCACGCCGAAGGAGTCAATCTTTGCCCCCTGATTGATCACATCCCGGATGAGATGTTCATCGAAGGAATTGGAGATCACAATCTTGCATTCCGGAAAACCCGCCTCATCCAACATAGCCCTTGCCCGCTTGGTCAAATAGGTTACATCGCCGCTGTCGATGCGGATTCCCATGGTTGCAGGTTGCACTTCCCGAAACACCTTAATGGCATTGGGAACCCCTGACTTCAGCACATTATAGGTGTCTACCAGCAGTACACAGTTTTCCGGGTAGAGCTCCGCAAAAGCCCGAAAGGCCTCGTATTCGCTGTCGAACATCTGGACCCAGCTATGGGCCATCGTACCCAGTGCGGGAATCTTAAATTCCCGATCTGCTATGGCGCAGGCTGTACCGGAACAACCCCCAATATAGGCTGCCCTGGCTCCATAAATGGCACTGGAAGGCCCATGGGCTCTCCTGGTACCAAACTCCATAATGCTCCGCCCTTTTGCTGCACGCACAATCCGGTTGGCTTTCGTTGCAATCAGGCTCTGATGATTGATGAGCAGCAGGAGGATGGTTTCAATGAACTGGGCCTGAATCACCGGGCCCCGCACCGTCAGCACGGGTTCTCCGGGGAAAATAGGCGTTCCTTCCGGGATTGCCCACACATCACATTCAAACTTGAAATCCCGAAGATACTGGAGGAAATCCTCGCTGAAGCCCCCTTTTCTCCCGAGGAAATCCAGGTCCTCTTCTTCAAACTTCATGGTCTCAAGGAAGCGAACAGCCTGCTCAAGCCCTGCCACGATGGCAAATCCCCCTCCGTCGGGGATTCTGCGAAAAAACATATCAAAATATGCAATCTGATCCCGAAGGCCTTTCTCAAAGTACCCGTTTGCCATAGTCAGCTCATAAAAATCCGTAAGCATTGTCAGGTTTAAACGCTCAATCATAGGTCTATTACACTCCCTTTGCTTTCATCCTCCCTCATCCGGCCAAACACAAATAATTTCGCCAAAGGAAGGACCTCCTTTATCCACAGGCATTTAATACTGCGCCCTGTTAAATGGATATTGTATCATATTTTTCCGGCTGGTAAAACCTTTTTCAGATATTCTCCTGTATAAGATTCCTGCACGTTGATCAGCTCCTCAGGAGTACAGGACGCTATAATATGACCGCCACGGTCTCCCCCGTCGGGACCCAGATCGATCACCGTATCTGCGGTCTTAATCACATCCAGGTTGTGTTCGATGACCACCACCGTATTCCCCATGTCCACCAACCGCTCCAGTACCTGAATCAGCTTGTCCACATCGGCGAAGTGCAGACCCGTTGTGGGCTCGTCGAGAATGTAGAGGGTTTTGCCTGTACTGCGTCTGGAAAGCTCCGAAGCCAGCTTCACACGCTGGGCCTCCCCTCCCGACAGCTGGGTAGATGGCTGTCCAAGCTTGATATAACCTAACCCCACCTCTTCGAGAGTGGTAAGTTGCCGCAGTATGGCTGGCATATTACGAAAAAATTCCAAGGCTTCGGATACATTCATATCAAGCACGTCATATATGCTCTTGCCTTTGTACTTCACCTCCAGGGTCTCCCGGTTGTAGCGTTTCCCTTTGCAGACCTCGCAGGGTACGTATACGTCAGGCAGAAAATGCATCTCAATGCGTATGATACCGTCTCCGCTGCAGGCCTCACATCTGCCTCCTTTTACATTGAAGCTGAAGCGTCCCTTTCCGTAGCCACGGATTTTGGATTCAGGGAGTTGGGTGAAGAGTTCCCGGATATTTGTAAAGACCCCGGTATAGGTTGCGGGATTGGATCTGGGTGTCCTGCCTATGGGGGATTGGTCTATGTTAATTACTTTGTCGATATGTTCTATGCCGCAAACCTCTTTGTGGGCACCGGGTTTATCCTTGGCATGATAGATCTTTGCTGCGATGCTTTTATAGAGGACTTCGTTGATGAGACTGCTCTTCCCGGATCCGGAAACGCCGGTGACGCAGATAAACTGTCCCAGTGGAAATTCCACATCCACTGATTTTAAATTGTTTTCCGAGGCTCCGATAATCCGAATCTTATGCCCGTTGCCGGGCCGTCTTTTGACGGGTACGGGAATCTGCCTCTCCCCTCGAAGGTAGCTGCCGGTTATGGATTCCCTGCAGGCTTTAATGTCTTCTATACTGCCTTCTGCAACCACTTCTCCTCCATGTATGCCGGCGCCGGGTCCGATGTCGATGATGTGATCCGCTTCATACATGGTCTCCTCGTCGTGCTCCACTACAAGGAGGGTATTTCCCATGTCCGTCAGGTTGCGCAATGTCTTCAGAAGTTTGGAATTATCCTTTTGGTGGAGTCCGATGCTCGGTTCATCCAGAATATACAGAACACCCATCAGACCGGAGCCGATCTGGGTTGCCAGACGAATTCTCTGGGATTCTCCACCGGACAGAGTGCCGGAACTCCTGGAAAGTGTCAGATAATCCAGCCCCACATCCACTAAAAACCCCAGTCTGGAAATCAGTTCTTTTTTAATTTGCTTCGCTACGGCACCATCCCGGTCAGAAAGATTCAGGTTTTCGATGAACTCCAAGGCCTTTCGGACAGACAGGTCGGAAAAGGCTGCGATGTTCATTCCCCCCACTGTAACGGCCAGAACCTCAGGCTTCAGCCTCTTTCCGCCACATGCGGAACAAACTGCCAAGCTCATATATTGTCGCATCTTATCCTTTATATATTCCGAGTTGGTCTCTTTGTACCTTCGCTCCAGGTTGTTGATGACTCCTTCGAATGGATGGTTCCGATAGGATTCGGAGCCGTTGTTCCTGCTCACATAGTAGTACTGTAGTTTGCGATTCCCCGTTCCGTAAAGCAATTCCTCTTTGAATGCATCGGGAAGTTGCTCATATGGAAGATTGATGTCCACCCCATGGTCCTTTGCCAGGGCATCGATCATCTGTCGATAAAAGCTTGAAATGTCCATCGACGCAAAAACATTTGCCAGAGCCCCCTTGGGGATGGACAATTCCCTATGAGGGATAATCAGATCGGGATCGATCTTCTCCAGAAAGCCCAAGCCGGTACATTCCGGACATGCGCCGAAGGGGCTATTGAAGGAGAACATCCTGGGCTCCAGTTCCTCTATACCTACCCCATGGTCAGGGCATGCAAGCTTCGTATTAAATACCAGCATGTTTTCGTTTTCCAAAACAGCACATACCAGACCGTCTCCGTGAGCAAGGGCCATCTCCACCGACTCGGTGAGCCTGCTTTCGGATCCGGGCTTTACGATGATCCGGTCAATGACGATTTCGATGGTGTGTTTGAAGGTTTTCTCCAGCTTGATATCCTCATCTGCCAATTCCCGGACCTGACCGTCAACCCGTACCCTGGTAAAGCCTTCCTTCCGAATCCGTGCAAGGATTTTCTCGTGTTCTCCTTTCCTTTCCCGGATAACAGGAGCCAGAATCGTAAGCCTGGTGCCTTCGCCCAGCTCCATGAGCTTGTCAACAATCTGGTCTACCGTTTGGCTTGAAATCTCCCGACCGCATACAGGACAATGGGGAATTCCGATGCGGGCATACATGAGACGCAGATAGTCGTGAATCTCTGTTACAGTACCCACGGTGGAACGAGGATTTTTGTTGGTTGTCTTCTGATCGATTGAAATGGCAGGCGAAAGCCCTTCGATATCCTCAACGTCGGGTTTTTCCATCTGCCCGAGAAATTGACGAGCATAAGAGGATAAGCTCTCCATGTAACGCCTCTGTCCCTCTGCGTAAATGGTGTCAAAAGCCAGCGAGGATTTTCCCGAACCGGAAAGACCGGTCAGCACTACAAGCTTGTCCCTTGGTATGGTTAGATTGATATTTTTCAGATTGTGCTCGTTTGCACCCCTGATAATGATTTTGTCTGACATTTGCGTTTTCATTGCTCCCTGTTGTCTCTATTTATTAACTTTTCTTGCCTATTTTCCTAGTATCTATTATGTCCGTTTCCAATTCCGCATCAACCGTCTGGAATCTACAGTTTGACCTTGTATTCGAATATGCGGTCCCTGAGCATTGCCGCCCGCTCAAACTGAAGATCCGAAGCAGCTTGCTTCATCTGCCTTTCAAGGAGTCTCACATAGTCCCCCAGTTCCTTTTTTGTCAATTCCAGAGGACTTTTATCGTTATAGTACTCCTCTGTATCCTCTACAGCCTTCGTAGCCTCGATGATAGCCCGGATGGATTTCTCCACGGTTCTGGGCACGATGCCATTCTCTTTATTATAAGCCTCCTGAATCTTTCTTCGACGTTTCGTCTCCTCAATGGCCTTGGCCATGGCGTCGCTGATCCGGTCTCCATACATGATCACCTTTCCCTCAACATTTCTCGCCGCTCTGCCGCAAGTCTGTATCAAAGATGTTTCTGTACGCAGGAATCCTTCTTTATCTGCATCCAGTATGGCCACCAGGGAGACCTCCGGCAGGTCCAGCCCCTCTCGAAGCAGGTTGATACCCACAAGCACATCAAATACTCCCAGACGCAAGTCGCGGATAATCTCCATTCTCTCCAGTGTCTCCACTTCCGAATGGAGATATCGCACTTTTATCCCCACATTTTTCAAATAGTCGGTGAGACTTTCCGCCATCTTCTTGGTCAGGGTGGTGACCAGAACCCTCTCCTTTCGCGCGGTAACCTGTTTGATTTCTCCGATGAGATCATCGATTTGTCCTTCGCTTTTCCTCACCGTTATCTCCGGATCCAACAGGCCGGTGGGTCGAATAATCTGCTGTGCTACAACGCCGCCGCTCTTTTCCTTCTCATAAGCCGCCGGCGTGGCACTCACATAGACAATCTGGTTCACCTTAGACTCAAACTCGGAAAAAGACAGTGGTCTATTGTCCAGAGCAGATGGCAGCCGGAAGCCGTAATCCACTAAGTTGGCTTTTCTGGAACGGTCTCCTGCCCACATCCCCCGGAGCTGGGGAAGCATTACATGAGATTCATCCACGATAATCAGGAAATCTTCGGGAAAGTAGTCGATGAGCGTATATGGCTGGGTCCCGGGAGACAGTCCGCTGATATGGCGAGCATAGTTTTCTATTCCTTTGCAGCTCCCCACCTCCCTGAGAAGCTCCAGATCATACCGGGTCCTCTGTTCCAGTCGCTGGGCTTCCACCAGTTTCCCCTGCTCCTTGAACCACCGGACCCTTTCCCATAGCTCCGACTCGATGTCTGCGACTGCTCTCTCCATGTTTTCCTTTGATGTGACATAGTGAGATGCGGGAAAGACGGAAACATGATTCCGCAGGCCGATGATTTCTCCCGTGATGGGAGAAATCTCCTTAATCTGTTCGACCTCATCACCGAAAAGTTCCACTCTTACTGCATTTTCTGCCCCTGCGGGAAAGATGTCAACAACATCACCCCGTACACGGAATGTGCCCCTGGTGAAGTTCAGGTCGTTTCTTGTATACTGGATATCCACCAGCTTGCGCAGGATATCGTTCCTGTCTTTTACCATTCCCGGGCGGATGGATAAGACCTGATTCTCATAATCTACAGGGCTACCCAGGCCATAGATGCAGGACACGCTGGCTACAATGATGACATCCCGGCGTTCCGCCAGGGAAGCGGTGGCAGAGTGACGGAGTTTATCAATCTCGTCATTGATATCCGAATCCTTTTCAATGTAGGTATCCGTGGTAGGAACGTATGCTTCGGGTTGGTAATAGTCATAGTAGCTGACGAAATATTCCACTGCGTTGTGAGGAAAAAATTCCTTGAACTCTCCGCAGAGCTGTGCTGCCAGCGTCTTATTATGAGAGATGACCAGGGTGGGCTTTTGGACTTGTTCGATCACATTGGCCATGGTGAACGTTTTTCCGGATCCGGTAACCCCTAGCAGGGTCTGATTCCTGACGCCCCGGCGAATGCCTTTCACCAGTTGCTCCACCGCCCGGGGCTGATCTCCGGTCATCTTATAGTCCGATTCTATTTTAAACATAGTTCCTTGGTTCCTCACTTCCATCCGGTGCGGGGGGGCTTTGCCCCTTTCCGACAGTTGTTATTATACCCTTAAATTTATCCATTGTAATCGCTTATATTTCTGAGCCGCATGCCCTGTATTCACTAGTGTAGCGCATTCTCCGCCCCATGTCAAACGCATGTTCTTTTCGTGGCAACATCCTTCAACCCTCCGGTACCCATCATAGAGGTTTCCCAAAAGCAAGGTTCCTGCCTCTCTCGCAAATATTTTATTTGGCTACTTGAAACAAGCCGATAATTCATATATAATTCCTTTTAATTATTTAGCACGCTAAATCCGGATAGTGCCGGACGGGCAGGCATACAGCTGCTGTACCAGTTGTGATAGCAATCTTTGTAATAATGTGCTGTTCTTCGGTGATACTGCAAGGTGTAGTGTCACTTTTCATATCTGTGTCGGGAGGTTTTGACTTGAAGAATACGAAAAAAGAAACAGAAGGATATTTAAATTTCCGGGGAAAACCCGAGTCAAAGTTTGAGAAGGATTTTGTTGCTACCATGTCCGGGCATCTTGGAGAAAACAATGTCATTGACAGCGAGTTCTACAGAAAGTATGACGTAAAAAGAGGACTGCGTAATGCCAACGGCACAGGTGTGGTAGTGGGACTTACAAAAGTGGGAGAAGTCGTCGGCTATACCACCAACGAAAATAACGAAAAGGTACCTGCGGAGGGCAAGCTGTATTATCGGGGAGTGGACATCCACGATTTGGTCCATAACGTAATGAGTGAAAACCGTTTTGGCTATGAAGAAGCAAGCTATCTGTTGCTGTTTGGGGAACTGCCCAGCAAGCAAAGGCTCGAGGAATACTGTTCCGCGTTAGCAGCCCGTCGGGAACTCCCTGCCGGATTTCCCAGGGATATGATATTAGTGGCTCCCAGCAACAATGTGATGAACAAACTGGCCAGAAGCGTCTTGGCACTCTACTCCTATGACGATGATGCGGATAACTTGTCTATTCCCAATGTCCTGAGACAATCCATCGATTTAATCGGTTACTTTCCGTCCCTCATCGCTTATGGTTTTCAGGCAAAACGCTCCCATTACCATAACGAAAGCCTCCATCTCCATTATCCGGATCCGGAAAAGAGCACCGCGGAAAATATCTTGCGCATGATTCGTCCCACGGGAGAGTATTCGGATCTGGAAGCCAAAACCCTGGACCTGAGCATGATCCTCCATGCAGAGCACGGAGGCGGAAACAACTCAACCTTTGTGACCCATGTAGTGACCTCCACGGGTACGGATACCTATTCCGCCATAGCCGCAGCCGTAGGATCCCTCAAAGGACCCAAACACGGTGGAGCCAACACGGAGGTCATCGGCATGATCAATGACCTGAAGGCCAACGTAAAGGATATCACAAACCATAAGGAAGTAGAAAAATACCTTATCAAACTCTTGAACAGAGAGGCCTTTGACCGTTCCGGCCTCATCTATGGCCTTGGGCATGCCGTCTACACTCTGTCGGATCCCCGTGCCGTTCTACTGAAGGGCATGGCAAAAAAGCTGGCGGAAGATCACGGGCTTACTGACGATTTCATGCTCTATGACTTTATTGAAAAGCAGGGTCCCAAACTCTATCGGGATATCAAAGGGGTAGAACGACCCATGCCCGCCAATGTGGACCTGTACTCCGGATTTGTTTACAGCGCTCTTAATATCCCCCTGGACATTGCAACTCCAGTATTTGCAGCTTCCCGGATTTCCGGCTGGTGTGCCCACAGGATAGAGGAGCTGGTGGCCGGGGGCAAAATCGTCCGCCCCGCTTACATCAATGTACAGGAAAAGCAGGAATATATCCCTATCGCAGACCGGGTATAGCGATATTACCCATCGCAGTTACATACATCTATCAGCGGCCGTCCTTTGAAAGGGCGGCCTTTTTTATGGAAGTAGGACCAGGAGATTTAAAGCAGATGCAATAAATATTATCACGGAGATCGGGGCCGGACTTTCGGAATCAAAAAGAGTGGAACCAGATCTGGAAAGCAGAAGTGAAAGAAGCCAGACCAGAAAGCAGATTCCCAGAGATGCCAAGCCGGACGGAAGATTTCCCCCATAGTTTATCAGAAATAAAATTCCATAGAGCGTCACTTCATGATACCAGTCTCCCATCATAAGGAGAGCTTGTCCTCTTTTCGAACCTCCTCCATGGTCTTTGATAGTCAGAGGGTCCATAACAGGCCTGTACAGCAGCAACCAGATGAAGCCTGCCAGCACGGCAGGCATGAATTGGGAGGATGAGGCACCTGCTCCTAAAATATCCGATACAAGAAAGCTGCCGGTTGTGGAAAAGCCGGCGG
>CAYOYO010000017.1:23252-23897 GCA_964408195.1 uncultured Oscillospiraceae bacterium
TCCAAGGCAATAAATCATATTTTGGAACAATTTGAAAACAGCCCGGAAAAGCCGGCGGTAAAGCAGTAAAAGCAAGCAGCCAGAAGGAATAGTTGACCGCTGTAATAGTAAAGCCCCGCGGCATCCGGTTTTCTTTCCCCTTCGTTGATCATACAGAAGAATTTCAGGCCTCGGGCCAGTACCAACAGTAGCGCCGACAATGCCAGATTGCCCCCGGCGAAGAGGATGGAACCACCGGCCAACAAGAAAACGAGATAAAGTGACGGGATAAGCAATTCATGGAAGTTTTTCTCAGAAAAGAGAATCTTATAAAGCCCTGACAGCTCGCGGAAGGATTCCAATACATGTTGCATTCTTTCTCCTTTCAGTCTCCCATGAATTATGCCTGCAACCCCTGATGCCAGACCGGCCAGTAGTGGAGCCAACAGTAAATATCCGATTATTCCGGTAGCCGTTGCCATAGTATTACCTTTCTTGTTCAATCTCTGATCTTCTGATGATTCTAAATCATTATACTGCATTTCACCCCTTGATTACAACCGACCACGGGGACAGCCCTTTGAAGCTCGATCAAGAAAAGCGGCCCCCTTAAGGGCCGCCTCATATTAGATCTGTCACTTTACCTTATGCCTTTTTGGGCTCGAC
>CAYOYO010000018.1:0-15087 GCA_964408195.1 uncultured Oscillospiraceae bacterium
TCATATCAATGGTTTGAAGTTTTAGGCTTCCAGATATCGAACTCGGTTTCGAGTCAGCCCCGTTATGACCGCTTCGATACCGCTCCCTGTTTTTATATGACCTTTGCAACGTCGTTGATTATAGCATATGCATCGGTGGATTTCAATGAAAATATCTAGGAACCGAAAGGAGGGAGGAGAATATTCTAAAGTAATGAACCTTTAAGAAAGGAAGATTGATATGAGAAATTCATATAATAGCAAAGTTCCGGCCTGGGCGAACATACCGGCACAAAACTCTGGCAGCGGAGAGCAGTGGAACGGATTCCATGACTACGGGCCGGAGCCTTTGGTGTTCAATATTGAGGAGGCAACAATAGAGAACAGTAATTTCCGCACGGCTGTGTGGACAGGAGAGCACCTGCAACTCACCTTGATGAGCATTAATGCGGGAGATGACATCGGACCTGAGATGCATCCCCATGTGGATCAGTTCCTTCGTGTGGAGGCCGGTGAAGGCCTGGCTATGATGGGAGAAAGCAGTGAAAACCTGCATTATCGGCATAGGGTAACCGACGGCTATGCAATCCTGATCCCGGCAGGCACGTATCACAATGTAATAAACACCGGATCAACACCGCTTAAGATGTATTCCATCTATGCACCGCCGCAGCATCCAAGAGGAACGATTCATGTGACCAAGCCCGAAGAAGGAAGCCACTAGCAGATAACTGAGAGATTGCAGCGAACAGGAACGCATACTCCTTTCGAAAAAAATAAAAATTGGAAAATTTAAAAAAACTCTTTACACAGGGAGAGGAGTATGCTATTCTAAATTCGGTATTATAGATGTACGAATTGATTCACAAGTATTTGTAAGTCATGGTTCGTTGATGATTTATAAGTACGCGTGGATTTTTTTTCGGGCACGGGTACACAAATTAAGGAGGTATCTTTGATGAATAAAGGTACAGTAAAATGGTTCAACGAGAGCAAAGGTTATGGATTCATTTCCAACGATGACGGCGGCGAAGATGTATTCGTGCATTTCTCCAGCATCGTAGCTGACGGTTTTAAAACCCTTACAGAGGGTCAAAAAGTTACTTTTGAAGTGGAGCAGGATCCCAAAAACAGCAGCAAACTTCGCGCTGTGAACGTTCAGAACGCATAACCGCCTCGTCTGATCTGATTACACCTGCAATCGGAAGGCCTTTCTGTGAAAATCAAGAAGGCCTTCTTTTTTCATGCGGCCGAGCTCACGGCTCAAAGCGCTTCTGTCCATGCAGAGATAGTCGGCCAACTCATTTCGGTTGAAGGGAATTTCAAAGGCACGGGAACCGGAACTCTCCGCCTGATCCTCCAGGTAGGCCAGAAGCCGGCCTCGAATGGTCTTGTGGGTGATGTACGACATCTTCCGGTTCAGTAGCATATTTTTTGTTGCAACAATGTTAAGAAGGTTTGCGATGAGTTGTTGGTGAAACACGCAGGCCTTTCCGCAGGTGGTCAGCATGCGGTTAATGTCCAGGAGGAGGACGCTGCAGTCTTCCGTGGTTTCCACGGATACGGGAATTTTAAGAAGGCCCATACAGGCATAGGTCTCACCGAAGAGGTTGCCAGGCTCCAGATCTCCGATGATCATCCGGTCGCCGTAAATGTTTTCCTTTATTATTTGGGCTTTTCCCGAAAGAAGAATCCCAAGCCTGGGAGAGGACTCCTCCGCCAAGAATATAAAAGCACCTTTTGCAAAGCTTTGTCGGCGGCCGTCCAGGCAGGAGAGGATCTGGCTGAGCTCTTGTTGGTCCATTTTTGCAAATAGCGGATGGTTTAATAAAATTTTATTCATAATTATCCCTTTTTGTTGCAAGTGCAACATACTTTATGGTTGAACTCCATTATAGTATGAGCATAAAGCAAATGCAACCGGGATTCCAACCCATAGAAACGAAATAAACGGAGGATTATAAGATGATTAGACAGATTATTAAAATCGATGAAGAAAGATGTAACGGATGCGGGCTCTGCGCAGAAGCGTGTCACGAAGGCGCTATCGCAATGATTGACGGAAAAGCCAAACTAATCCGGGATGATTACTGTGACGGGCTGGGAAATTGTCTCCCGGTATGTCCTACCGGAGCCATTACTTTTGAGCAACGTGAAGCTGCCGCCTTTGATGAAGCTGCGGTAAAGGCCAAAATGGAAGAAGGGAAGAAAGTGAAAGACCTTCCCTGCGGGTGTCCGGGAACCCAATCCAGAAGCCTGTCAAGTCATGGGACGGCTGCTGCCCAACCTGTGGTTGCGGAACCGGCAGTTCCCGAGAGCCAGCTGATGCAGTGGCCGGTGCAGATTAAACTGGTTCCGGTAAACGCTCCCTATTTTAACAATGCCAACCTGCTTGTGGCGGCAGACTGCACCGCTTATGCCTACGGGGACTTTCATAATGAATTTATGAAAAACAAGGTGACGATAATCGGATGCCCGAAATTGGATGCGGGAGATTATTCCGAAAAGCTCACTGCCATACTCAGCGAAAACAACATAAAAAGCGTTACTGTAGTACGCATGGAGGTTCCTTGCTGCGGTGGTATTGAGCATGCGGTGAAGCAGGCACTCATGAACTGCGGAAAAATGATCCCCTGGCAGGTGGTGACCATTTCGGCAGATGGAAATATCCTCGATTAACGACCAAGGGAGACCTCCTGCTCCCTGACTTTGATAAAAGGCGTCGATTGCGAAAGCAAGGCGCCTTTTATCATTTTTTTTATGTGCAGGAATGGGAAAAGGCAGGAATTCTCCCGTTGCATTGGGTGGGGAGAAATGGTAAAATCAAACCAAACGGATATGGATTATTTTGTATAAAACTACCAATTATCGGAATACTGCGGTGCCGGACTAAAGCAATACTACAGCAAAGCAACCGGTTCCTGTGGTGGGGAGCACAACATGAAAGAAGGCGAAACGGATGAAAACCATTACACTAGGAGAAGCAAAACTGACTGTTGATGAGCTGATAGCCGTTGCACGGGAAGGCGCCATGGTGACCTTGTCAAAAGAAGCGGAAGCCGCAGTATGCAAGTCCAGGGAGGTTGTGGAAAGGTGTGTAGCGGACAGAAAAGTGGTGTACGGACTGACCACGGGTTTTGGGAAGTTCAGCGACGTGACCATCTCGGAAGAGGATACGTTTTCGCTGCAGGAAAACCTCATTATGAGCCATGCCTGCGGTGTAGGAGATCCGCTTCCCGATGAAGTGGTCAGGGCTATGATGCTACTCCGAATCAATGCGCTATCCATCGGGTATTCCGGAATACGGGTATCAACCATAAACACATTAGTTGAGATGCTGAACAAAGGGGTCATACCGGTGATTCCATCGAAAGGATCTCTCGGTGCCAGCGGCGATCTTGTCCCTCTGGCACATATGAGCCTTGTCTTGCTGGGAATGGGTGAGGCGAAATACAAGGGAGAGAGGGTGACCGGTGCAAAGGCTATGGAACTGGCGGGGATTACCCCCGTTAAGCTTACTTCAAAAGAGGGCCTGGCTCTGATCAACGGCACTCCCGCCATGTGTGCTCTGGGTGCTTTGGCATTGGCCGATGCGGAGAACCTCATGAAATCTGCCGATGTGATCGCAGCCCTGACCATGGAGTCGGAATACGGCATTGTTGATGCTATGGACGAACGGCTCCATAAGGTGCGGCGCCAACCGGGACAGATGATAACTGCCGGTAATATGCGAAAACTCTTTTCTGGTAGCAAATATATTACCCGTCAGGGGGAAAAACGGGTGCAGGATGCCTATGTCTTCCGCTGTATTCCCCAGATCCACGGAGCCGGTAGGGATGCCATCGCATACGTGAAGAGCGTGATTCTCAATGAAATCAATGCGGTGACCGACAACCCGCTCATTTTCTCCGAAACGGGAGAGGCGATTTCCGGGGGCAATTTCCACGGGCAGTATCTTGCTATCAGCCTGGATGTTCTGGGCATCGCTCTTGCCGAATATGCCGATGTGTCGGAGCGAAGGATTGAGCGTCTTGTAAATCCGGCCCTCAGCGGCTTGCCAGCATTTCTGGTCAAGCACGGAGGCTTGAATTCGGGGATGATGATTGCCCAATATACTGCTGCGTCGTTGGTATCGGAAAACAAAGTGCTTGCCCATCCCGCTTCCGTGGACTCTATTCCATCCTCCGCAAACCAGGAGGATCACGTAAGCATGGGGATGACTGCGGCGCGAAAAGCCAGAGAGATTTTAAACAATGCTACGGAGGTGCTGGCCATTGAAGCCATGTGCGCAGCGCAAGCCGTAGAGTTTCAGAGTCCGGAAGGGTTGTCGCCGGCAGGTAGGGCAGTGTATAATCTGATCAGGGAGCAGGTACCCCCTCTGGAAAAAGACAGGATTCTTTATACGGATATGGAAACGTGTTCCCGGCTCCTTCGCAGCGGAGCTATTCGAAGAGCAGCGGAATCCGTTGTGGGATCGTTGGAATGATCGGGAGGTGAAGACAATTGCAGATGAACGAGCGAATTGAGAATGCCATGGATATTTGTCTGGGAGGACAGCTACCTGACGTAAAACCTTTTGTAGAAGGGATTCGACGCGCCCCGGTGAGAGAATTTACCCTGAGCGAGGAAGATACCATTCTGGCACTAAAGAATGCTTTGCGGTATGTGCCGCCTGGCTGGCACGAGGAGCTGATACCGGAATTCCTCGAAGAACTCTTCTCCAGGGGAAGGATATACGGATACCGTTTCCGCCCAGAGGGGGAAATCAAGGCAAAGCCCATTGATGAGTATAAGGGGCAGTGCATCGAGGGAAAAGCCTTTCAGGTGATGATCGACAACAATCTGGATTTTGATGTGGCCCTTTATCCCTATGAATTGGTCACTTACGGAGAAACGGGGCAGGTTTGTCAGAACTGGATGCAGTATCGATTGATAAAAAGATACCTGGAAGAACTGACGGACCATCAGACCCTTGTGGTGGAGTCGGGCCATCCTTTGGGGCTGTTTCAGTCCCATAAAAGTTCACCGAGGGTGATTATAACCAACGGACTGATGGTAGGCCTCTTTGATGACCAGAAGAACTGGCACCGGGCAGCGGCGCTGGGTGTGGCAAATTACGGGCAGATGACGGCGGGGGGATGGATGTACATCGGTCCTCAGGGAATCGTGCACGGCACCTTCAACACGCTGCTCAACGCGGGCAGGCTTAAGCTTTCCATCCCTGATGACGGCAACCTTGCCGGAGTCCTTTTCGTCAGTTCTGGTCTGGGTGGCATGAGCGGGGCTCAGGGTAAGGCTGCGGAGATCGCAGGCGGAGTGTCCATTATAGCGGAAGTGGACGCTTCCCGCATTAAGACCCGGGTTGAGCAGGGATGGGTTCACGATATGGCCGAGACTCCTGGGGAAGCCTTCCGAAAGGCGGGAGGATATAAAGAGCGAAAAGAGGCCGTGGCTATCGCTTTTCACGGCAATATCGTAGACCTGCTGGAGTATGCCGATGCCAACCAAATCCATATCGACCTTCTTTCGGACCAGACCTCCTGTCACGCGGTATACGACGGCGGATATTGCCCTCAGGGACTCAGTTTCGAGGAGAGGACAAGAATGCTCGCCAAAAATCCTGAGGAGTTCAGAAAGCGGGTGGATGAGACTCTGACCCGCCACTTCCGGGTGATTCAGCGGCTAACGGAGAAGGGAACCTATTTCTTCGACTATGGGAACAGCTTTATGAAAGCAGTCTTCGATGCAGGAGTTACAGAGATTTGCCGGAACGGAAAAAATGAAATCGATGGTTTTATCTTTCCTTCCTATGTAGAAGATATCCTAGGACCAAGGCTTTTCGATTATGGATACGGACCCTTTCGGTGGGTTTGCCTTTCAGGTAAACCGGAAGACTTGAGACGGACAGATTTAGCAGCAATGGAATGCATCGACCCGGAACGCAGGTATCAGGATCGTGACAATTACAACTGGATCCGGGATGCGGAGAAGAATCGGTTGGTAGTGGGATCCCAGGCGAGGATCCTGTATCAGGACGCCCTTGGCAGAAGGGATATCGCGCTGCGGTTCAACAAACTGGTCCGCGATGGAGAGTGCGGTCCTATCATGTTGGGCAGAGATCACCACGATACGGGCGGCACGGATTCGCCGTTCCGTGAGACGTCCAATATTAAGGACGGAAGCAACATCATGGCGGATATGGCTACTCAGGTCTTTGCCGGAAATTGCGCCAGAGGCATGAGCCTAGTGGCTCTGCATAACGGGGGAGGCGTAGGAATCGGTAAGGCCATAAACGGCGGCTTTGGCATGGTGCTGGACGGGAGCGAAAGAGTGGATGAAATACTCAGAAGCGCTATGCCCTGGGATGTGATGGGCGGCGTTGCCCGGAGAGCCTGGGCTCGCAACGAAAATGCGATGGAGACCTGCATGGATTATAATCGCATAGGAAAGGAAAATCACATCACACTGCCTTTTATGGCGGAGGATGAGCAAAGCCTGAAAGACTATGTTCATCGGCAATACGGCAGGGTGATATCCTCTCTGTAAAATAGAATAAGGGAACGTCAATGGGAAAGATAAAGGAGTAAAAGTGGCAGCAATGAACAGGATTATGGAATGCGTACCAAATTTCAGCGAAGGAAGAGACCTGAATAAGGTTGAGAAAATTGCAGATGCTTTTCGGGGGAAGGAAGGAGTTCGATTACTGGACTATTCTTCCGACAAGGACCACAACCGAAGCGTCATCACGGTGATTGGGGAGCCGGAAGCCCTTGCCGGCGCAGTAATAGAAGCGATCGGGATTGCAAGAGACCTGATTGATATGAACTTTCATGAAGGACAACACCCAAGGATGGGGGCAGCTGACGTGGTGCCGTTCATCCCCATCCGGAACGTCACCATGGAAGATGCCAAAGCCCTGGCAAGAGCAGTGGGAAGGGAAGTGGGGGCGAAGTATGGCATCCCCGTATTTCTCTACGAGAAATCCGCATCCGCCCCCCACAGAGAGAATCTTGCAGAGGTGCGTAAAGGCCAGTATGAGGGTCTCCCGGAGAAAATGAGGATTGCAGAGTACTGGACCCCTGATTTTGGCCCCGGAGAACCGCATCCCACCTTCGGCGCCGTAGCCATAGGAGCCAGGATGCCCCTATGCGCCTACAATGTGAATTTGGGGACGGATAACTTAGAGATTGCCACTGCGATTGCGAAAAAAGTCCGCCACTTGGGAGGAGGGCTTCGCTACTGCAAGGCTATGGGTGTTGAACTGACAGAACGGAGGCAGACCCAGGTCTCCATGAACCTTACGGACTATACAAAGACCACCATTTACAGTGCCTTTGAAATGGTTCGCATGGAAGCGGCCAGATACGGAGTGCCGGTAGTCGGAAGTGAGGTCATCGGCCTTGTGCCCCAGCAGGCTCTTATCGACTGTGCAGAATACTATCTGGGGATAGAAAACTTCTCTCTTGATCAGATTATCGAAAATCGCGTTGCGGAATAATACCCCTGGAAGGTGGGAGGATGATGGCGAAGATGATTTTAACCCATGCCAGTCAGCTGGTAACCTGTAGCGGATTCGCTCCCAAACGGGGAAGAGAAATGCAGGACCTTCATATCATTGAGGATGGTGCCGTTATCGTTGAGGACGGACGGATTGCCGCAGTGGGCAGGACGGAGGAGTTGCTTCCTATTGCAAATGATGCAGAGGTGGTTGACTGCAGAGGGAAGGCCGTATTGCCGGGTTTCGTTGATTCTCATACCCACTTGATCTTTGGAGGCTATCGCCCTATGGAGTTCTCCTGGCGACTTGCGGGAGTCAGCTACATGGACATCATGCAGCGGGGGGGAGGCATCAATGCCACTACCCTTCCCACCAGAGCCGCTTCTCTGGAACAACTGAAAGAAGACGGGCGGAAAAGGCTGTCCTCAATGCTCAGCTTTGGCGTCACCACGGTGGAGGGTAAGAGCGGCTACGGCCTGGACCGGGACACGGAAATCAAGCAGCTCACCGCAATGAAAGAGCTGCAAAAAGAACATCCTGTGGACATGGTGCCTACTTTTATGGGAGCTCATTCCGTTCCGGAGGAATTTAAAGGCAGGACCGACGAATATGTGGATTACATTATCGGAGAAGTGCTTCCTGTTGTTTCGGCGGAAGGGCTTGCGGAGTTCTGTGATGTATTCTGTGAAGCCAATGTGTTTGATATTGAGCAGTCCCGAAGACTCCTTCTTGCCGCAAAGGACTTGGGAATGGGAGCAAAGCTCCATGCCGACGAAATCGTCCGTATCGGCGGAGCCGAACTGGCCGCAGAACTTTCTGCCGTTTCAGCAGATCACCTACTTCAGGCATCGGACCGTGGAATCGAGATGATGGCGGAAAAAGGCGTCATCGCAACTTTGCTTCCCGCTACGGCTTTCAGTCTGAAGGAGCCCTATGCAAGGGCCAGAAAAATGATTGACAGCGGCTGTGCCGTAGCCTTGGCTACGGATTTTAACCCCGGGAGCTGCTTTACCAATTCCGTACCGCTGCTCTTTGCACTGGCTACCATTTATATGGGGATGACCATCGAGGAGGCGGTCACCGCGATGACCATCAACGGGGCTGCTGCTCTTCGCAGAGAAGATAGCATCGGCAGCATCGATGTTGGAAAAAAAGCCGACCTCAATATTTTAGAGTACCCGGATTACCAATTCCTCAACTACCATTTCGCAGTGAATATCGTAGAAAGGGTATTTAAAGCCGGGGAACCGGTATACGATAAGCGCAGATGTTTGAACCTAACATAAGCAAGCCACGGGGACAGACCCTTTGTCAGCTTTTCCGGCCAAAGGGTCTGTCCCCGTGGCCGGAAAAGCTGACAAAGGGTCTGTCCCCGTGGCCTTATATGAAGAAAGGCGGTACACATGCTGAAAGAACTCACCATCGACCAATTTACACAAACACTGGCATCGGATTCTCCCGTCCCCGGCGGTGGCAGTGCAGCAGCTCTGGCCGGAGCAACGGCTGCAAGCCTGATTGCTATGGTGGCTTCCCTGACCATCGGGAAGGTCGGCTGTGAAGACAACTGGGATGAAATGTCCAATATCAAAGGGGAGATGGAAAAATGCAGAACCTTCTTCCTGGAAGCCATGGACAAGGATGCAGGATCCTATGCCAAGGTCATCGAATGCTTCAAGCTCCCAAAGGGTACGGAAGAAGAGAAAGCCTGCCGTGCTGTCGCCGTGCAGGAGGCTCTTTACCAGGCAGCTCTGATCCCTCTTGAAGTGGCAGAGAAAGCCGCTAGCCTCTTCCCCTATGCAGCCACAGTTATGGAGAAAGGCAACAAAAATGCCGCCTCCGACGGAGCCGTGGCGGCTTTGATGGCCAGAACCTGCGCAAAAGGCGCTCTGTACAATGTTTTAATCAATGCCATCTCTCTCAAGGATGAGGGAAAAAGAAATGATTTGCAGAATAAAGCACGGCAGCTTGAAACAAAAGTGGAAGCCACAGAAGCGGAGACCTTAAAGCTACTCAAATTTTAGGAATGTGAGCGGATTCTATGCCACAGCCGCTTCCAAAGCCAGCTTCATCATATCCGTAAAGGATTTTTCACGCTCTTCTGCTGTCAATCTGCCCCCGGTGACAAAGTGATCGCTGATGGTGACCAGAGCCAGGGCTCTGGCACCCAGCCGGGCTGCGTTCATGTAGAGAGCCGCTGCTTCCATCTCCACGGCCATGACACCCATCTTTGCCCAGCCTCTCCACCATTCCGGATTGTCCTCGTAGAACACGTCGCAGGATACCATATTGCCTGCATGGAAAGGGATGTTTTCCATGTCAGAGGCCTTCTTTACTTTCATGAGAAGATCAAAGTCGCAGCAGGGGGCGAAGTGGCCGGGAAGACTGTAGGTATGCTGCCATGCCGAATCGGTGGAGGCGCTGAGGCCGGCTACGATATCCATCAGCTTGATATTTTCATGGAAGGATCCGGCGGAACCTACCCGAATCAGGTTTTTTACTCCATATTCATTGATGAGCTCGTAGCTGTAGATGCCCATAGAAGGCATGCCCATACCGGAGCCCTGAACGGAAACCGGAACCCCTTTATAGGTGCCCGTAAAACCCAGCATGCCACGAATTTCGTTATAGCAAGTGGCATTCTCCAGAAAATGTTCTGCAATAAATTTCGCTCGCAGGGGATCTCCCGGCAGCAGGATCGATTCCGCGATGTCTCCTTTTTTGGCAGCGTTGATATGTGCTGTGCTCATGTTATTATCTCCTTTATCTTGCATGTCTGACAACCTTTTCGTAAAAACTACGTACAGCATCAGTATAGCATATTCCTCGGGACAATTGGGAGGATTCTCCATCCGAGGCGGGAATACGGCCCAAGAGAATTTGTATTATTAATGTGAGGAATTTGGTCAGAATTATTCTTTACGGATGTGAGGCCATGGGGTATTATGAATGTATTAAATCAGGGAGGAGTATTGATCATGAAAGAGAATACGCCCGGAACCAGCTTTTATGAGGTGGAAGAAATAACCTCGCTGAAGCAGATGCTCAAAGCCAGCGCAAACCGGTACGGCGACAGACCGGCTTTTCTTGTGAAAAAGGAAAGAGGAGGAGATTACCGGCCGATTAAATACACACAGCTGCAAAAGGATGTGAATGCCCTTGGGACGGGGCTTATGAATTCAGGGCTTTCAGGCTCGAAGATTGCCATTATCGGTGAAAACTGCTACGAGTGGATCGTAACCTACCTGGCTGTGGTCAACGGTGCAGGAATCGTGGTGCCTCTGGATAAGGAACTCAATAAAGAAGAAGTCCACAATTTGCTGAAAACAGCGGAGTGCGATGCAGTGTTTTTTACAGAAACCTATGAAGGAATGTTTAAGGAATATCCCATTGCGCACAAAGTTCGCATGAATGTATACGGTGACCGGACAGATCCGGACGAAATCCTTTCGGAGGAGCCGGACCGAGATGGGATCATCGGTTGGACAAGCCTGGTTGCGAGAGGAGAAACCCTGCTAACGAAGGGAGACAGAAGCTTTCTCGATACAGACCCGGATCCGGATGAAATGAGGATGCTCCTTTTCAGTTCAGGAACCACAGGGACAGCCAAAGGCATCATGCTTTGCCACAGGAATATCGCTAGCAATATCCTGGACACCCGGAGGATCGTCAAGGTCACACCGGAAGACAGGACCCTGTCCATTCTGCCCATTCACCATACCTTCGAAAATACCTTGGGAATGCTGCTCATTCTCTACAGCGGGGCTTCCGCCGCTTTCTGTGAAGGTCTGAAGTATGTGACGAAGAACTTTGTGGAAGCGCAGGCGACAATCCTGATAGGAGTACCCCTGATCTTTGAGTCTATCTACAATAAAATCTGGAAGCAGGCAGAGAAAAATAATCTGGAAGGAGCTCTTCGAAAAGCCATCAAACTGAATCGTTTCCTCAAGGCAATGGGCATCTCTGCCGAACGAAAGCTCTTTCGGACCATACACGAAAGTTTTGGGGGAAAGCTGCGCATGATGGTTACCGGCGCGGCTGCCATAGATCCCAATGTATGCAGAGGATTTGAGGATTTCGGCATAGCCATGCTACAGGGATACGGACTCACCGAGTGTTCTCCTTTGGTGTCCGGAACACCGGATTTTTCAAACCGGCGTAAAAAAGCGGGCTCGGTAGGACCTGTGGTTGCCAGCGGAGAGCTTAAGATCGTAGATGTGGATGAAGATGGGATCGGAGAGGTGGTATTTAAAGGTCCCAACGTGATGCGGGGATACTATAATATGCCGGAAGAGACCGCCAAGGTACTGGTGGACGGCTGGTTTTATACCGGGGACCTGGGATTTCTGGATGAGGAAGGCTGGCTGTATCTTGCCGGGCGGAAAAAGAACGTTATCGTGACAAAAACGGGTAAAAACATCTATCCCGAAGAGATCGAACTCTTTGTGAACCGAAGCAAGTATGTTCATGAAAGCATGGTTCATGGAGTGGATGAGGATGAGGAAGCGGGCACCATCGTCGGAATCCAGATCCATCCGGCTTATGATGTTATATACGAAGAGTTCGGAGCGGAGTACGACGATACCAGCATTTACAAGCTGATGAAGGATGTCATCAAAGACATCAACGAAAAGCTGCCGGTTTACAAACGAATCCGCAACGTCAGCATCCGAAAGGATGAATTCATAAAAACCACCACAAAGAAGATCAAACGTTTTCAGAACATGAACAAGTAGCGGTCAGTGTAGGCCGAAAGATCAGCAGAATAAGATACTTTTATAGAAATGCCACGGTTCCTTCCGTGGCATTTAATTCTGCCATAGCGCCCATGGGAAGGGTAATCTGAGGATAAATGTGTCCGCAGCGAAGGTTGGAAACGGCTGGGATGCCCAGGGGTTCAATCATTTGCCGGAAAATTTCACGCAGGGGCAAGGTCTCGCATCCTCCCTCATCCTGGTCGGGAATATCGGAAAAGGTTCCGAGAATGATGCCTTGGGACTCTTGCAGCTTTCCGGCCAACCGGAGTGCAGTAAGATTCCTGTCGATACGGTAGGGGAGTTCTCCCGTATCCTCGATAAATAAAATCTTCCCTTTTGTATCAATCTGATAAGGAGATCCCAGCGAAGCGACCATGACCGAAAGGTTACCGCCGGTGATTCTCCCGGTGCAGATTCCGGAATGTACAATTTCTATGTCCTCGTGGGGAGGATTTTGCACTTTCCCCGGGGTGAAGCCGTGAAAAATCGCAGATGAGAGACTTTCAAGAGAAAAATAATCTAAAGAATGGTAGCCTCTTGCCGGCATGGGTGCGTGATAGGTGATCATTTTACAACGGTCATTAAGAACTATATGCAGTGCGGTGATATCGCTGTAGCCGGCAAAGAATTTAGGGTTGCATTCTATACTCTCGTAATCCAGGGATGGCAGGATTCGGGTTGCCCCATATCCTCCTCTCAGGCAAAAAATGCCTCGGATGGTGGGATCGGAAAACGCATCATTCACATCCATGGCCCGGGCTTCGTCGGTACCGGACAGATAGCCGTTTTTTAAAAAACAGCTTGGGAAGGGCACTGGCTCCAATCCCAAAAACCGAATGGATTGAAGGGCCACTTCCATTTTCTCTTCCGTGACCGGGGAGGATGGAGCGATGAGGGCTACAGGATCACCCCGCCGCAAATTGCTTGGCTTTCGCATGAGTTTTTCCTCCTTTCGCATTTGATTATGGCTACGAAAGATGATAGGAATCAGAAGCCTTCATTCAGCGATACCATATATTTTTATGCCTCCAAAATTAAAATATGATTTCATATCCTGTCCCACCCGCTCATAGAATGGATGGGGGTGACGGGAAAATGGATCTGAGAATCTTAAAACAGCAAGCAGCGGAAGCTGCAGTACCGGCTATTTCCTTGCGCAGGGAACTGCATCGGTGGCCGGAGCCGGGTAATGAAGAATACCGCACCGTTAAAATCATAGAAAAGGAGCTGGCGGATCTGGGGCTGCAGGTTCTAAAACCACTGCGCACGGGAGTAATCTGCACCATAAAAGGGGAAAGTCGAAAGGAAGCTTCTGTAGAACGACAGGGGCATAACCGAGAGGAAAAGGCCATTGCACTGCGGGCCGATATTGACGGCCTGCCTATCCGGGAAGGGCTGCGGCTGCCCTTCTCTTCCCGTATAGACGGCTATATGCATGCATGTGGCCACGATGTACATACAGCTATACTTCTCGGGACAGCAAGGGTTTTGGCCAAAAATAAAAGTGATCTTAATAGAGATGTTAAATTAATATTTCAACCGGCGGAGGAAACTACAGGGGGAGCGGAAAGGATGATTGCTGCAGGTTGTTTAAAAAATCCGGAAATCTCCTCCATTTATGGACTCCATATCAAACCGGAACTTCCGGCAGGGCAGATAGGGATAAAATACGGGCGGGTCCATGCGGCTTCTGACATGTTTCGTATAGATATCAGAGGGCGTAGCAGCCACGGCGCCTCTCCGGAAAAGGGAGTGGATGCCCTGCTGGCAGGCTGTCAGATTGTCAACAGCTTACAGACAGTGGTAAGCAGATCCATCGGGGCGACAGACCCGGCGGTGCTCACCGTTGGAACCTTTTACAGCGGAACCGCGGGAAACGTCATCGCCGATGAGGTTGTGATGGAAGGCACCTTACGCAGTTTCGATCCGGAGGTTGCCAATCTCTTGAAGCAAAGAACAGAGGAAATCGTCCGTTTCACCGCTCAGGCTGCCGGTGCCGAAGGAAGAGTCACCTTTACAAAAGGGTATCCTGCCCTGGTGAACGATAACACAGCGGTAGACCGATTGGCCCGGTTGACAAGAAGTATCTTCGGCAAGGAAAACCTGGTTCAAATGAAACAACCGTCCACGGGTGTGGAAGATTTCTCCTTTTACCTTCAGAAAGCAGAAGGGGCCTTCTTTTTCCTGGGCAGCGGCTTTCCCTACCGGGAGAATCCAACCATTCATTCGGATCATTTATATGTCAACGAGAAATGCATAGAAACCGGAATCCATCTCATGTCTGCACTATGCTTAGTGGAGAAGGATGTTTGATACTATGGAAATAAAAAAGCCGGGAGACACTGCCGGCTTTTCTACGTTTTCACTTGTTGTGCATTTAACTTATGCACGGGTGGGGACGGGTGAGCATTATTCCGCTTTCGCTTTGTTTAACTGTTTCGTCATGCGAGAGACTTTTCTGGAAGCTGCGTTCTTGTGGATTGTACCCTTGGAAGCAGCCTGCATCAATCTCTTTTCCGCCAGAGACAGTTTCTCTGCAGCGACAGCCATGTCTTTTTCTGCAACGGCCTTGTCAAAGCTCTTGACGATTTCTCTCAGGTGAGACTTCACTCTCCTGTTTGCTGCCGTCTTTTTTGCAATGACGTAAATCCGTTTCTTTGCAGACTTGATATTTGCCATATTTTTCACCCCACTTTCACGAAATATAGCCTCACAAAGTATATCCGAATAGAGTTGAGAAATCAAGTGCAAAATAGAAAAAAAGAGATGGGGCGGTAAAATGAATTATAGGACGGATTTAGCAATTGAAAATAAGGAAATGATAATTCATTCTTTTGCCTCTGAAATAGGAAAAAC
>CAYOYO010000018.1:15097-22649 GCA_964408195.1 uncultured Oscillospiraceae bacterium
AACAGAAATGAACTACCGGACGGATTTGGCCATCGAAAGCAAGGAAATGCTGGAAGAAAAGAACAAGGGGAAAAAGGTGGAGATCCCAGGTGTTGAGGTTGATGAGGACTTGTACGAGCAAGGGGTCAAGGTCACCCGGATACGAATCACTACCGAAGAGGGCAGCAAGACCATGGGAAAGCCCATGGGCAACTATATTACCATCGAAGCAAAGGATCTGGTGGACGGCGAGGAAGAGGTAAAGGCGGAGACCGAAAAAGCGCTCACCGCTGAGTTGTCAAAGCTGGTGCGATTTCACAGCAAGTTGAAAGCGCTGGTCATCGGGTTAGGCAACGAGATGGTGACGCCGGATTCCCTGGGACCTTGTACCGTCTCAAAAGTTAAAGTGACCCGTCACATGTTTATCGTCACGGGAGCAGAAAGTGATGATGAGGTGGGTTGTGTCAGTGCTTTGATTCCCGGGGTCATGTATACCACCGGAATGGAGTCCTCCGAACTGATAAAGGGTGCAGTAGAGATTGCCAGGCCGGAAGTGGTCATCGCCGTGGATGCCTTGGCAGCCAGAAATATAGACCGGATCAGCACTACCATCCAGATTACGGATACGGGAATTTCGCCGGGGGCAGGCACCGGGAATATGAGAAAGGATTTAACGGAAAAATCCTTGGGAACCAGAGTGGTTGCCATTGGGGTTCCAACGGTGATCGATTCCAAAACGCTGATTCTGGACAACCTGGCCGGTTATCTGAAAAAGCCTGCAGAAGCGGAGAAGCATATAGAAAAGAACGGCCACAGTATGATTGTAACCACGACGGACATCGACCAGGTGATTGCGGATTTTTCCATTGTCATAGCAAATGGTATAAATAATACGGTACATCCCGGCATATATTCCTCTTAAGAAGGGGTGTATCCATGAGAAGAAAAAAACCGCACAGACGATCAGGGAGTAAAGGGATACTCTTATTGCTTACAGCCTTGTTCTGGGGGCTTTCCGGTCTGACCTGTATTCTCCTGCTGAACAGCCAGACGGCGGCAGGAGAAACGGATATGGGTCAGGAGGTTGGGAGGCATTATCTGGAAGCCGCTTTCCCCGCAGTGAGCAGGAGCGCAGGAACCAATGTCAGGGAGCCCTTGTCCGGCGCACCGGAAGATGAAAGTCTTATTATTGCAGGCGGGAAAAACCCCGCGGCAGAAGGAGTAAACGGGGAAACGGAATCACCGGCTGTGGAGAGGAGCGACGTTCTTGATTCCGCCTCCTCCGGCAAGCCTCTCGTGTTTATTTATCATACCCACGCAACGGAGTCTTATCAACCGGTCAGTGAGGGAAACTTCCACTCGACAGATGAAAAGGGGACGGTAAGAGAGGTGGGAAGTCTTCTGGAAAGAGCTCTCGAGGCAAAGGGGATTTCGGTTCTCCATGATACGACACTTCACGATTCCCCCTCCTACAGCAAATCCTACAGCCGGTCACTTGAGACTGCCCAAAGAGTGATCGAAGCAAATCCTTCTATTCGCATCATTATTGATCTTCACAGAGATGCGGCGGCCTATTCGGGAAATGCCAAGCATACTTTCGCGGTGGAGGGAAAGACAGCCGCTCAGTTTTGTCTGGTGGTGGGTGAAGGCAATCCCAATGCGGAGGCGCTGAACCGCTTTGCAAACCGGATCAACCAAAAGGCGAACAGCATGTATCCGGGCTTTGGCAGAGGGATTATTTTAAAGGAGTATAAGTACAACCAATACATAGCTGACAATTATATTCTTCTGGAAATGGGGAACAATCAAAACAGTATTGAGGAAGTAAGGATATCTGCAACCTTGTTCTCCCAAGTATTGGAGGAAGTGCTGAAGGAGATGTAGAGGCAAAGGTTCCACGCATCGGGAGAAAGTCATGAGAATGGACAGAAAAACACAAAAGGATGCCATAAAATCGGAACGTGCGCTTCTCAGAAAAAAGAAATTTGCCGTATTCCTATTGGTCTTTTGCTTCTACGCAGGACTTACGGTGGTTGACAGCGCCTGCACGGAAATGACCCGACACGAAGGGGTTTTTACTCTACGGTCAAAACCCGTGGATGAGAACCACGTTTTGGTATCTTTTCTCGGCAGGGAAGCAGTGGTGGACATCCGTTGGCTTTTGGATAGTAAGATTCCTTTCCCTTCGAATATATTGTAATCCGGAATAAAATTATGCTACAATGAGTAGGCCGCAACTGCGGCCTGTTTGCATAAAAAAACATATCCGGAGTTAAGCAGCCGGGCACATCAGAGGATAGCTTCACTTCTACCATAATCGGAGGGAATATGGATCAATATCAGAAATACATCAGAAACTTCTGCATCATCGCTCACATCGACCACGGGAAGTCCACGTTAGCGGACAGGCTGTTGGAAAAAACAGGCCTGGTGGCCAATCGGGATATGAAAGAACAATTCCTCGACAATATGGACATTGAAAGAGAACGGGGCATTACCATAAAGCTGCAGACCACCCGGCTGAGTTATCATTCCAGAGACGGTCAGGACTATATCTTTAACCTTATTGACACACCGGGTCATGTGGACTTTACCTATGAAGTTTCCAGAAGCCTTGCCGCCTGCGAAGGAGCCGTCCTGGTGGTGGACGCCACTCAGGGTGTGGAGGCTCAGACCCTGGCCAATGTGTATCTGGCTTTGGATGAAGATCTGGAAATCCTCCCCGTCATCAATAAAATAGACCTTGCCAGTGCGGATCCCGATAAGGCTAAAGCTGAGATTGAAGAGATTATCGGAATCGATGCCTCTTCTGCCCCTTTGATTTCTGCCAAAGAAGGCCTCAATATCGAAGACGTTCTGGAAGGGATCATCCATTCCGTGCCGGCACCCAAGGGAGACCCGGAGGGCAAACTGAAAGCATTGATCTTCGATTCCTATTACGACAATTATAGGGGCGTGGTCATCTACGCCCGGGTTTTCGACGGTGCCGTCAAGGAAGGGGACCAGATTCTCCTCATGAGCTCGAAGAAGAAGTACGAAGTTACGGAGGTGGGGGTTTTTTCCCCGGGACACACTCCCGTAAAACAATTGCGTGCCGGGGAAGTCGGCTATATCTGCGCAAGCATCAAACAGGTAGCTGATGCTAGGGTAGGAGACACCATAACGCTGGAGAGCAACCCGACAGAGAAAGCATTTCCTGGGTATAAGAAAATGCAGTCCATGGTCTATTGCGGTATTTATCCCGCCGAGGGAGAAAAATATGAAAGCGTCAAGGATGCTCTGGAAAAGCTGCAGGTAAACGACGCAGCATTCTTGTTTGAACCGGAGACATCCACTGCTTTGGGCTTTGGCTTCCGGTGCGGCTTTTTGGGTCTTCTCCACATGGAGATTATAGTGGAACGGCTAGAAAGGGAATTCGATTTAGGCATCGTAACCACATCTCCCAGCGTTATATACAAGGTGGTCATGAACGACGGGTCCGAATTGATGATTCAAAACCCGTCAAATCTTCCTCCCTTAACGAAAATTGCACATATCGAGGAGCCCATGGTTAAGGCCAATCTGATGATTCCAAAGGAATATGTGGGCAGTATTATGGAGCTCTGTCAGGAACGGCGGGGAGTTATGACCCATATGGAATACATTACGGAAACCCGGGTAGCCCTCCATTATGAAATGCCTCTCAACGAAGTGATTTATGATTTCTTCGATGCGTTGAAATCCAAGACCAGGGGATATGGATCTCTGGATTATGAGCTGCTACGCTATGAAAAATCAAATCTGGTCAAATTGGATATCCTGCTGAACAAGGATCTTGTAGACGCCTTCTCCATGATTGTACATGAATCCAAAGCTTACAGCCGGGGTCGCTTCGTCTGTGAGAAACTCAAGGAGATCATACCCATGCACCAGTTTGAAGTTCCTATTCAAGCCGCCATCGGACAGAAGGTCGTTGCCCGAGAAACAGTAAAAGCCTTGCGGAAGGATGTGATTGCCAAATGCTACGGCGGCGATATCTCCCGGAAGAAAAAACTGCTTGAGAAACAGAAGGAAGGCAAGAAAAGGATGAGGCAGTTTGGCAGTGTGGAGGTGCCTCAGGAGGCATTCACCGCTGTGCTGAAGTACGATGAGAATAAGTAGAGGGACGTCTTATGAAGTGCCTGGGATTGTACCTCCATATACCTTTTTGTTTTAAAAAATGCGGCTACTGTGATTTTCTTTCCCTTGATCACAGGAGTAAGGAGGACCGGACAGCATATATAGATGCCCTCCTTAGGGAAGTGAAATATTATGCTCATCTCCGGCCGGAGGTGGACAGTGTCTACATAGGAGGCGGAACCCCGTCTCTTCTCGAACCGGCGCTGATTGCCCGGATTATGGAGGGGATAAAGGGTTCCTTTTCGTTGAAAGAAGCCGCAGAGATTACCATAGAGGCCAATCCGGGTTCGTTGGACGCACACAAACTTTCCGTTTACAGAGATGCAGGGATTAACCGACTCAGTCTGGGTGCCCAATCGCTGAATGATGAGACCCTTAAGTATTTAGGTAGGATTCATACGGTCAATACCTTTATAGAAAACTTCTTTTTGGCAAGAGAGAAGGGTTTTTCAAATATCAGTGTGGACCTGATGTTTGCCATACCCGGCCAGTCTCATGCTATCTTGCAGGATAGTTTGGAGAAAACCATTGCGCTTGGACCGGAGCACATTTCTTTTTACAGCCTGCAAATCGAGGAGGGAACTCCTTTTTTCAGACTCCGGGAAAATGGGACTCTGGTACCGGTTGGGGATGAGGAGGACCGGAGCATGTACCACAACACGGTCCGATTGCTTGAGGATGCAGGCTATCATCATTATGAAATCTCCAACGCGGCAAGGGCCGATTATGAATCTCGCCACAATCTGAAATACTGGTCTATGGACGAATATTTGGGAATGGGTCTTGGGGCTCACTCCTATTTGGATCGGACCCGCTTCAGCAACCATCGGGATTTGGGCCGCTATATCAGGGCAGCATCCGAGAGTTCCTTTCTAAAAAAACGGAGTAAAATCAGTCCACTAGCCGTATGGTGTCATGAAAACACCCGATCAGATGACATGTCGGAATTTCTGTTTACCGGTCTCCGGAAAGTAAAGGGAATCGCTCTTTCGGATTTCTCAAACAGGTTTGGGACGCCTCTTTTTGAGGTATATTCAGATGAAGTGGAAAAGCACATGAAATCCGGCCTGCTAGAGATGGATCGGTCGGAAGATTTTCTGAGACTGACAGCCAAAGGAATGGATTTATTCAACCATGTTTTGGTAGATTTTGTGTAACCTGACAAGGGGACAGACCCCGTGTCAGAAAAACCTGACACGGGGTCTGTCCCCTTGTCAGGTCTGAGGACGGAGGACAATCGAAATGTCAAAATACATCATGTCGCTGGACCAGGGAACCACCTCCTGCCGCTGCATACTATTCAACCGAAAAGGCGAAACCATAAGTCTGGCGCAAAAAGAATTCCGCCAGATTTATCCCAAACCCGGGTGGGTGGAACACGATCCCATGGAGATCTGGGCCACACAGATGGGGGTCGCGCAAGAGGCTATGAGACAAATCGGAGCCGAGTACCACGACATTGCGGCCATCGGCATTACAAATCAGCGGGAGACCACCGTTGTCTGGGACAGAGATACGGGAAAGCCCGTATACAATGCCATCGTCTGGCAATGCAGAAGGACGGCGGAATACTGTGACCTTCTGAAAGCAGAAGGGTTGTCCGATACCATCCGACAGAAAACCGGATTGTTTCCCGATGCCTATTTCTCCGCAAGTAAACTGAAATGGATCCTTGATCACACGGAGAAAGGAAGGGAAAAGGCCAGAGAAGGAAAGCTCCTCTTCGGGACAGTGGATAGCTGGCTTATCTGGAAGCTGACAAAAGGGCGGGTCCACGGGACGGATTACTCCAATGCGGCGCGAACCATGCTGTTCAATATTAATGAAATGAAGTGGGATGAAGAGCTGCTGTCCATCTTTGACATTCCGGAGAAAATGCTGCCCTGTGCCTTGCCATCAAGCTTCATGTACGGGGAAACGGATCCTCTGATCTTCGGAGGCCCCATTCCCATTGGGGCTGCGGCAGGAGATCAACAGGCAGCTCTTTTCGGGCAGGCTTGCTTCCGACCCGGAGACGCAAAGAACACTTATGGCACCGGAGGGTTTCTTTTGATGAACACAGGTAAGCGGCCGGTTTATTCGGAAAAGGGTCTGCTGACCACTATCGCCTGGGGAATCGGACAAGAGGTTCACTATGCCCTGGAAGGGTCCATCTTTGTAGCAGGGGCAGCCATACAATGGCTTAGAGATGAGCTGAAAATCATTGAGAAGGCATCGGATACGGAAGAGCTTGCCCTGGAGGCGGGAGATACCAACGGTGTATATTTTGTTCCCGCTTTTGTGGGATTAGGTGCACCCTATTGGGATCCTTATGCGCGGGGTATTATCACAGGCCTGACCAGGGGGGCAAATAGAGGTCATCTGGTACGGGCCGCACTTGAGGCGATTGCCTACCAGACTGCCGATGTTCTCACTGCCATGGAGGAAGATTCAAAGATTTCCATGGCGGTACTAAAAGTGGATGGAGGCGCCTCTGAAAATAAATTCCTGATGCAATTTCAGGCAGATATCATGGGGATTCCGGTGGAGCGCCCGGTAAACAGGGAGAGTACAGCGCTGGGTGCCGCTTATTTGGCAGGTCTGGCAACAGGCTATTGGCAAAGCCTAAAAGATGTAGAAGAAAACAGGAGCATCGACAGAGTATTTACACCGGCCATGGACCGAGATAAAGCAGAAGACCTGCTCCGGGGATGGCATAAAGCGGTTTCCCGTTGCTTGGAAAAGGAGATTTCGAATCATGAAAGAACATAAAAAATACTTCGAAGAGCTCATTAAAACCTCTCCTTTTGCTCATATTACCAGTGAGAAGGATATGGACTGGCTCATGAGCTGCCTGGAAGGACGAGTTGTGGAGTATGAAGGGCATGAGGATCTATGGTATAAAGACGGATACCTCTTCGTTAAAATCGGCGATACGGGCAAAGCCCTACGTATGAAGCAGATTCGGGCGGAAAAGCTCTGCAGCTTCAAATGTGAATTCCATGAAAAACTGATCCAATACCTGGAAAGCAGAAAGGACTGAAAAGAGACCGTAATCCTTTCGATTTCCCGGGGTAAATTGGAAATATTTTAGTAAAACCTGTTGACAAGAAGGATACCCGGTGGTAACCTAATGTTAAGTTAGCACTCACTTGTAAAGAGTGCTAACAAGGGGAGGGAAGAGATATGATTTTGAATGAGCGAAAACTTCAGATTCTCCAGGCTATCGTATCGGATTTTATTCGCTCTGCCGAGCCCATAGGTTCCCGTACCCTCTCCCGCAAGTACGGCATGGGCATCAGCCCTGCTACCATTCGCAATGAGATGGCGGATTTGGAGGAAATGGGATTTCTCACACATCCTCACACTTCGGCAGGAAGAGTGCCGTCCACAAAAGCATATCGTCTCTATGTGGATGATTTAATGGAAAAGTACC
>CAYOYO010000018.1:22659-23740 GCA_964408195.1 uncultured Oscillospiraceae bacterium
AAAGCGGAAGATAAGGAATAAGCTGAATGCAAAGATTTTGGAACTAGATCACACCGTAGAACACGCGGCGAAGCTGCTGTCAGAGCTTACGAACCTCACTTCTTTTGCTGTGACACCGAGTCAGAGAGAAGATCTCTTAAAATATGTCAACATCATATCCGTGGATGATGACACAGTGGTATTGGTTTTGGTATCCGAAAGCGGTAAGGTTTCCAATACAACTTTGAAGATCAAAGTTCCTTACAGGGAAGAACAGCTGGAGTTGCTGGCCAAAGTCATGACCTACAACTATAAGGGAAGAAAGCTGACGGACATTCTCACCATGGATATCATACGCAGCTTTGAGACGGACATTGTAGCCATGAGTAAGCTTGCCGAGTCCATTGTTCCCAGATTTATGACAACTCTGGAAAGCATGCTGGATTCTGAACTTTATCTGGATGGGCTGATGAATATCTTTACGATTCCCGAGTACAATGACATCGAGAAAGCCAAGATGTTCCTTGAAATGGTAAACAAAAAAAACTTTACCGATGTGCTCATCAACCGGGACAACGGAGTGATAATCACCATAGGAGACGAACATTCCGAAGAAATCATGAGGGATTGCAGCCTCATAACGGCTACCTACAAGATCAATGGCAGACTGGTGGGGAAGTTGGGAGTCATAGGCCCGACACGAATGCATTACGACCATGTCACATCGGTGATCGAATACATTACGGATAACTTGAACGAGGCATTTATAACCGGAGGAGAAGAGGATGAAGAATAAAAAAGACCTGACCAATGATCAAATCCTAAGGGAGGGAACCGAGAACACAAAGAACGGTGAAAATGTGGAAGAAACCGTAAGCGAACAAGAAATTCCAGAAACCTCAAAGGATACCGGAGAGCAGACGGAACCGGATGAAAAAATGGAACCGGCGTCAAAAGAAGAAGAGGAACTTCAGTTTAAGTATTTGCGCCTTGCCGCGGATTTTCAAAACTATAAGCGCAGGGTGGAGAAGGAAAAAAACGACATTTATGCATACGCCAATGAAAAACTCATGGTGGAGTTGCTTAATGTAATAGATAATTT
>CAYOYO010000019.1:0-22920 GCA_964408195.1 uncultured Oscillospiraceae bacterium
TACATTTGAAATGGAAGAAAAAAAAGACCGGACAGAGTTCAATTTACAGACCCAGTCTAAGCGCTGATTTTATTTATTCGTCCATTCTTTTTTAGAAAATCGGTAGGATTTTCTTGATAAAACTCTTTAAAACATTTTGTAAAATATGAGGCGGAAGAGAATCCTGCCTGATATGCAACCTCTGAAATCTGATTATTTGCTTTAAGTAGTGTCATTGCATACTTAAGACGAATAATTCGAATATGCTCGTTGGGAGAATAGCCCACCAATGATTTTATTTTGCGATATAGTTGAGATCTTGATAATCCCATATTCCTTGCAATATCATTTACATTTAGTTGACTATCTGCAATGTTTTCCATTACATATTCCTGGAATTGTTCTATAAACTGTAGTTCTTTGTCGAGCAGCGAATTTTTCAATGAATCATGAATCAGATCACTGCTAAATGCTTCTTTCATTTTCTTTCTGTTATCTACAATAGACTGTAAACAAGCTTCCAGTAATTTAGCACTAAATGGTTTTGAAATGTAGGCGTCAGCCCCGGAATAATATCCCATCGTTTTTTGTTCATCCATTGAACATGCCGTAAGCATTAATACAGGAATATGGCTGGTGACAGTGTTGCCCTTGAGCTCTTTGCAGGTTTCAAACCCATCTTTCTTAGCCATCATTACGTCAGATATAATTACATCTGGAACATATTTGATTGCAAGTTCAATGCCTTCTTCTCCGTCCTCTGCTTCGATCAGGTTATACTTGTCATTCAAGATATAACGTAGATAGCTTCTCATATCCACATTGTCTTCAATAATAAGCAAGAGATCTTTTCCCGGATCATTCTCCAAAGGTAATGTGTCACTTGGAGTGCTTTCTATTTCAATTCTTAACTGCTCCTGAATCTGATCAATTATGCTAAAAGGAGTTGTAGTGGCCGTTGTGTAATATTCTTGGTTTTTGGGTAATAGTATCTCAAATACCGTTCCGTCTTGCTTTGTACTACGTACGAAAATTTCTCCCCTGTGGATTTCTACCAGAGCACTTGTCAATGCAAGACCGAGTCCGGTTCCGGAATCATTGGAATTGACCTTGTAGAACCTATCAAATATCAGTTTGATCTTATCCTGAGGTATGATATCTCCATCGTTAAAGATGGAAATTTTAATATGCTCTTCCGTTTTATGGTGGGTTTTAACTAGAGATACTTTGATCAGGCCGTCTTCTTTTGTGTGTTTAAATGCGTTTGACAGTATGTTGAAGTAGATTCTTTCCAACTTGTCCTTATCAATATCTACGGTGTAGGTCTCCTCCAAATCTGTTTCAAAGACAAAGTTTATTTTTCTTGATTTAGCGTATTCTGTAAATGAAATATTGCGATCAGTTATAAAGTTTGTTATATATTCTTTCTCGAAGGAGGGATTCATTTTGCTATTTTCATATCGTCTGAACTCTATTACTTGCGACAGTAGGTTTTGAAGACGGGTACCATTGCGTTTCATCATTCTGAGTAAGTACTCTTCCTTGGAGGATATATTTCCATTCTCAAGCATAGATTCTATAGGCCCTAAAATGAGTGTCAAGGGAGTTTTAAATTCATGCGAAACGTTGGTGAAGAAATTCAATTTGTTATTAGTCAATTCTTCTAATTCCTTCGACATTTTCTCCATCTGTTCCTTTTGTCTTTTCAATAAATTGTTCGATTTGCGGACTTTAAAATAGCTTGCAATAGCCAGGAGAAAAAGGAAGATAATTACGAGAAGGGCAGAAAATGCTCCGTAAATTAGGGTCTGTTGATTGGAATATTGGGCTACTTTCTTATTTAACAGTTCGTTAGTTTCAGTAATCTTATTCTGTCTTTTTAGGAACTCATTTATTTGTAATTGCACAACGCGAACATTGCTTTTATCAATAACGGCTGTGTGCAGTATATTCTCTCGTTTGAAAGGTCGCCCCTCCAGAATATTCATGCCTAAACTTACTGCCTGGTCGCCACCGGTTGGATAAATAAATGAGGCATCGATAAGTCCTTTTTCTATGTTTTCTATCCCTCCTCCTTCACCAGGTAAGGCATCTATTCCAACAATAAAAGGAATGCGGCCACTGTAATTAAGGGCAGCTTCATAGACTCCTAAGGCCATAGGATCATTCAGGGCGAATATCAAGTCTGCGTTAACCTTATCCTGGAGAAGTCTATTCATCTGAAGTTTAGCTTCATCCTTTAGAAAATTGCCCCATGCTTCTTTTACTATTTTTATATCAGGATAATCAGATATGGTTTCAACAAAACCGGCATATCGTTCCTTATCAGAAGTCGACCCATTCCAGCCACGCATAATGACCACATTCCCCTTTCCTTCGAGGACATTTGCGATATATACCCCGGCCTCTTTACCTATTTGGTAATTATCAGCTCCAATGTATGAGGTCCAGTCGTCTGAATCTATCTTTCGGTCAACCAGTATTACAGGAATGTTGGATTCATAAGCTTTCTTTACAATTGGGGTAATTGCTGCCGATTCATTAGGGGATATGATGAGAAGGTCAACCTTTTGTTCAATAAATTCTCCTATGTCCTTTATTTGTTGTTTTGTGTCATCTTTTACACTTTTTATATCTAACTTAATATTAGAATGACGGGATGCTTCAACTTGCATCTCATCATTCATTGTTTGACGCCACATGTCGTCACTACATTGTGATACTCCTATGTGATAGAAAACTTCTTTTTCCCGGGTGCAAGAAATGAAACTAGATAGGCATATATATAAAAAAAATATTGTTTGGAACTGTTGCTTTTTCATGTCTCGTAAAATAAAAGGATATAAAACACATAGGAGCCCTTTCTAGCGTTATGATATATCCTTTATCGCATCTATATAAAGAGTCGGCAACTCCGGCATTCCTCCTTGTTGTGTACAAACAAATGCAGATACATCAACAGCTAATTGGTGTGATTCTTTAAGTGGTCTCCCTTTTAGGTGAGATACAATAAATGCGGCTGCGAATGAATCTCCTGCGCCCACTGTATCCACAACCTCAACCATGGGGGTTCCCATTTCAGAGACCTCCTTTTTTGTGAATATTATACTCCCATCGACCCCCTTTGTTAGAATAATAATGTCAAAGTTAAAACTATTCTGTAACATCTTGCAAACCTTCTTTTCATCGTTCTCATTATAGCCCAATAATTCGGCGACGGTAAGGATTTCTTCATCGTTGATCTTAAGTATATTGGACATCCTCATGGATTCTTCCAGAATTTCTTTATTATAAAATCTTTGGCGAAGGTTGACATCAAACAACTTCAAGGCGTTGGCAGGCATATGATGGATAAACTCCAGGATTGTTTGTCTGGAGACCTCGCTTCTCTGCGCTAAAGATCCAAAAGAAAGGGCATCTGTTTTTTCAGCCAATGCTTTGAGTTGAGCATTAAAAGGGATATTGTCCCATGCTACATTTTCATGTATAGTGTAGGTCGGCACTCCTTTATGGTCTAATTCGACATCAACCGTTCCTGTAGGATAGTCAACAGTATATATAATATGATTAAGTCCTTTCTGGTCTAAGCTGGTCAATATTTCACGACCATTATCATCGTCTCCAACTGCACTCACAGAATAGGCCTCATATCCAAATTGAAAGGCAAGATAGGAGAAATTCGTGGGAGCTCCTCCCAATACTTTTTTTGTGCCAAAAATATCCCATAGTAGTTCACCTAATCCAACGATTACTTTTTTCATGGTTTATATATTATTATTGAAGTTGTTTTCCTAGTTTTGATGATAAGAATAAGAGATAAAACAGTCCTGTTGACATTACAATGAGAGCTCCAATCTGAGTGCCTCCCATTGCTTCGGTTGCAAAGCCCATGACCATAGGGAAGAGCGTACCTCCGATTAATCCCATTATCAGTAGCCCAGATATTTCATTTTTCTTAGATGGCATAAACTGCATCGCATAGGACATAATAATAGGGAATATATTCGCATTGCCGAATCCTATCAGCCCAATACATATCGTAATTAATACCTCACTCTGAACCAGGAATAGCCCGGTCATCCCGGTGATCATGCACAATACACTAAGCCCGAAGAATCTTCTTGATGAAACCTTGACCAAAATGAATGCTCCTACCAAACACCCAATTGTACGCAATGCAAAATAGATACTAGTGGCATAGTTCGCCTCATTTAAGTCTGTTAAATTCAAACGCTCCATTAGAATGCGTGGAGAGGTTATATTTGTCCCGACATCAATACCTACGTGACACATAATGCCCAAGAAACAGAATAGGATGACAGGATTTCCCAACAACCTGAAAGAATCGAGGAATCCTGACCTTTGTTCTTTTTCTCTATTTTCTTCAATCTTTGTAGCACCCAACCATATAATTGAAACCACTGACAACCCAAAAAAGAGTGGATATATCATCCTCCAATCATCAAACATTAAAGATACACGGGTTGCAATCAGAGGAGTGCTAAAAGAAGCTATTGCCTTTATAAACTGTCCGAAAGTGAGATAACTGGCTAATTTATTCCCATTTACGATACTTGACATTAAGGGATTTGTTGCTACTTGCAGTAATGTATTGCCTATTCCTAACAGAGAGAAGCTTATCATCATAGAAACAACGTCATACCAGAACAATGGAATAGATACGGAGAATGCCGTAATTGTTAGTCCAAGTATAACTGTTTTACGTTGTCCAATCCTTCCCATCAATACACCTGTTGGTACTGCAAAAATGAAGAACCAAAAGAATACCATGGAGGGGAAGATATTTGCAATGGTATCGTCCAGGTTTAGGTCAATCTGGGCATAGTTAGTGGCTGTACCCACCATGTCCACAAATCCCATGCAAAAAAATGCTAACAGAACCGGCAGTAGGCTTTGGTAAAATGTGCTGCTTTGTTTCATAATGTTATTTAAGATTAAATATTATCATCTCTTTTACTTGTAATTGTTCATCAAACTCTAAGGATTTATATAAGTGCTCGGGGAAAATTATATTGGTAGAAACAAGTTCACCATTATCAATGAATAGCTCAGAAGATGCCTTGTCCACGAACAGACGAATATGATATGAATCTTTTATTCTAAGGGGAGCGAGTATTGGTTCATGTGCGAATTTGTCATGGAAATCAATAACTCCACCTTTGGTTCTGTCTATTTGCAGAATACCTTCTTTCAGATTAAAATGAAACACTAATTCTTCATCGAACTTATTCGTCAATTTAAAGCTAAAAGATTGCCTAATTACAGAAGAGATAGACATTGCAATTTCATAGGATCCAGTATTCGTTTCTGGTAGTCTGATTTTATTATTGGTATTATTAGTTACAAAATCTGCAATTTCCTTTTTATCCTTTCTTAAAAACTCAATTTCCTTGATTGGTTTACTCCCTAGAATCATATGCTTACCATTGCTGGTCAGAAAAAATTCACGAGGTAATGTCATCGCACTTTTAAAGTTGACACTTGGGACTTGTTTGGCATAACGCCAGTTACTCATCCAGCCAATGCCTACTACTCTTTTATCGGGCATGTTGCTCCATGTTACACTTGCATAATTATCCCGACCATAATCCATCCATAGAGGATAAGGTAGTTTGTCTTCTTTGAAAGTTTTACCATCAAAATCTCCAATGAAATATTGGGTTGCGCTGCCATCATTATATCCTCCGGGATTGATACTAACCAGTAGTACCCACTTTTTCTTTCCGTTGTATGTCAGTTGAAAAAAGTCCGGGCATTCCCATACCCCACCATGGGCTCCGATATCTTCTCCAAACGCTGAAAGTTTTTCCCACTTTATTAAATCCTTTGATCCAAAGAATGATATTGTAGGTGAAGTGGCCAAAACCATGATCCATTGATTGGTGGCAGAATGCCAGCTTATTTTAGGATCACGGAATGCACGTACTCCAGGTGGATTGGGTAGTACAGGGTTGCCTTCATATTTTGTAAAGCTTCTGCCATTGTCATGACTATAAGCGATACTTTGAGTCTGATGAGTTCCGCTGGATGTATAACAGGCGATCAAGGCGGATTTCCCAAAGCCGGCAGTATTGTGATGATCAATGACCGCGGAACCTGAATAGATTGTGCCTAACGCATCAGGTGCTAATGCAACAGGTAAGTGCTCCCATATGACCAGGTCCTTTGATACTGCATGTCCCCAATGCATATTGCCCCAGACAGAGCCGTAAGGGTTATATTGATAATATAAGTGATATTCTCCATTATGATAGACCAATCCATTGGGGTCGTTCATCCATCCATATTTAGGCGAGAAATGATAGCTTGGTCTATATTTTTCTGTACTTTCGAAGTGAAAAGAGTCAGACGCTTTGATTTGTTTATATCCTATATGATTGGTTTCTATATGGGATATTGCCAATTGAATATCTTTGCCTTTGTAGGCTTCTACTTCGATAGGTATCCAATATGAAATAGCCTTTTCTGCTATGCGAATATTCAGAGGCTCAAAAGCTGGTTTCCCGTCCACCAATACCGTCACTTTTTTCTCAATTACCGTGTCTTGAACGGGGATCAGTATATAATTACGATCTTCGGTGAAATTTATCTCATAGTTCTCAATTATTGTGCTATTCCGGGAATCACTTTGCACTATATGGTCTACCAGAATATGTCCCCAGCTCCCAGTTTTATCGTCCACAATCCTTATCTGGCCCTCCTTGCCGCGAAGATGACTTACATCCCATGTAAACCATTTCAAGGTCTCACTGTTGGTTAATGGTAGTGTTTTTAAAGTGCTCTCTCCATCAACTAAAAGCTCAATAAATATTCCTTTTCCCGATCCACCTCCCAGTAGGAAATTGATATAGTCCCGTTTTATCACAAATGGGGAGGAGGTTAATGATCCGGTCGAGTTATCTCCACCATTATAACTATTGGCTAAGTAAAGACCCTCGTATTTTGAAACCTGCTGTTGTTTCTCATAATTACCCTGGGCAGGAGTATCGCCAAAGGCTTTCCCCTCAATGGTCCATTTTTCAAAGGTTCCATCCTCAAAATCCGCGATCAAGGAGTCTTTTGAACAACAATTATATAATGTTAAAGCTAACGAAAGAAGTGCAATTATTATTTTAGTTTTCATACTACTAACTATCACATAATAGATATATATCAATTCACTTTTTATAACACTATTACCCTCAACGAAGAGTCCCGATCTAATCTGATTTCAATTAAACCCATAACCTGCTTTTCTCATTTCATCCTCTGTGGCAAAAGGCGAAGGAGGATTTAAATATTTGGATAAAAATTGATACGCTTTGAAGCGTATGCTGGTGGCTTCTTTTGTGTCTATTCTTTCAAATAAGTGAGCGCCTGCTTTTGGAGGATAAATTTCATATTCAAAATCCTTGTTATAATGGTTAAGGGAGTCAATCATACGTTTCACTTCCAGAACACTAACATCATCATCATTTTCTACTGAAGTGATCATTATAGGCTTTTCTGAAAACCTGGCATAGGATACAGGCGATCTTCTTTTATATTCTTCTGGATTTTCTTGTACAGTTTGACCTACATGATAATCTGCCGAGAATAACTCAGCATAGGAACCGCTTTGGTATTCGAGCCTGTATAAGATATCACTTACCGGAACACCTGCAAATGCACAACTATATAGATCAGGATGTTGTAGAATATTCATCAGAGATATCATTCCTCCATGGCTCCAACCTAAAGCTCCTATTCGTGTGCTATCGATGATGGAATAGTTTTCGACCATATAGTTACGAGACGCCAGGACATCATCGTTTTCCCGGCCTCCATAGTCGATACTTTCCAAGAATTTTTTACCATAACCTGTACTCCCTCTATAATCCGGTGCAATGATAATGTACCCTTGAGCGATTAACTCTCTCATGATGTGAGCATAAACCACAGAAAATGTACCATGAATACCTCCATGTGAGAACACGATCAATGGGTATTTTTCATTTTCATCAATACTCCTGGGTATAAAGACATATGAGTAGAATATGATATTGTTAGTCCTATGTTTGTCAAAGAATGGGATACCTGTTTTTTTAGGGTTGTGATGAGGAGGTCCACTCAATCGTACCTTATCTATATGAGCAACCTCACCCAACAGATGGAACCAGTGCATGTCTTCAATTTTTTTGTTTATAAGTTCAAACTGGTGTTTCTGTAAGCCGATTTTTTCCGATATAGCATCTGATTTTCTTTCTGCCCTCAAAAAGAAGAACAGGGAAGTCGCGTACGATACGACAAGTAAGGCCATTAAATATGAATACGGGTTGATTTTTTTCATGAAGATCGATCATTTTTTGTCTCACATGATTTCATTCACCTTTCGATTTTGAGCTTATATGTGATGGGGTCATCTCATAAATAGGATGTGCACTAGTCTTAACCACTTACTGCAGATCGACTAATACACATCCCGTTTTAATATATCATTATCTTTAGTTAACCTCCACTGTTTGGCCTAAGGAGTATATCTCAGAAGTCATCCCATACAATGCTTCATCTAGTTTCCCATAGAGTTTGACGATTACCCTATATTTGGATGTTGGATCCTTCAATGTATATGTCCATGTTGTTGGCTCGTTTGGCAGAGTGATCTGGTATTCTCTGGCATTGCCTTTATAGATTTGTATATAGACAGAGAGCGGTCTGATCATTTCATCGGGGATTTCAGAAGTGGGCACCTGCCAGCTTACTGTTAGCTCCTTCTCATTGACTAAATTTGATTGCAAATTAGTAACGGCAGGTAAGGATACGCCTTCTTTATGATCAATAATATCTCTGTCATAACAACTGCTGGTTATCAATCCCATACAAACTATTGATAAAATATATACTATCTTTTTCATGTGTCTAAACAATTTCGTTATTCTTGTTAATTATCTGAAAACATGTTATACCCATGTGGTTCATCATTACGGGTGAACCTGACTCATTCAGGAGGGGTATATCATATCTCTCTCAATTACTGTCGACGATAAACAATTAATAGCCTGGATTTTGGATATAAAGTCCCATAGACCAGTTGATTTGAGCTTGAGGGATCGGTTTATACTCATCTCTTCCGGCTACAAATACAGCATCATTCATCCAGGAGAATCTGGTTTTTTCCTTTTGGAAATACTCATTCATTGTAGGCTCTAGTATTCCCCATCTTTGCAGATCAAAGAAACGTCTCCCTTCGCAAGCTGTTTCCAGTCTGTTTTCAAACATTAAAGCTTTCCATGCATATTCTTTGGTCCACTTTGCGTCGGCTGGATAAAGTCCAATGTTGTAATTGAGACAGTATGAGCCATCTTTCATACGGAGTCTAACCACACTGTCAGCTGCTCTCTGTCGGAGTTTATTCAAAATTGGCCGGGCTTCCTCATGTCTGTCAAGTTGTATTAATATCTCGGCTTTCCAAAGTAATACTTCAGCATAACGTATTTGTTTTACGTTCATAGAATTTCTATTTCCCGAGAGGCAAGAGCAATCGGGATGCACCAGCTCCTTCATTGATTTAAGATAACCGTAAGTGCCAGGACCTCTTGAAGCGGATTCAGTAAAAATAAGATCAGGATCATATTTAAAAGGATGACCAGGAATGGCTGCAGTATGGCTTAGGCGAGGGTCAAATGAGTTCTGACTGAAATAAGTTCTATAATTGCCTTTAAGTTCAGCATCATTAAAAGTATCAAACAGAGGCAATCCATTGGCATCCGTTCTGAATGCATTGGCCAGGTTGTAACTTACCTTATGGAAATCGCAACAAGGAAAATAGGGTGACCACGAGGGAGCATTCAATTCCGAACCCCTGTTGGTATTTCCACCGCTAGCTGTTCCATCTCCAATTGAGAATTGTACTTCCCATAGAGCCTCTTTTGTAATATTATCAAAATCAGGCAAGAAGTTCTCTGCAAAATCTTGGCACAGATCAACTTTGTCCCCTTCCTGAGCTGTAATCTCGTTGATATAAACAAGTGCACGTTTAAGGACATCTTTGTTAATGTTTACGACCTGATGTCTTTCATCTTGCTCATAAGCCATAAACAACAAGGCTTTAGCCGCCATGGCACGGGCTGCATTTTTATTAACCCTTCCTGGTTCACTTTGTTCTTCTGGTAATAATCTTACGGCTTCTTCCAGATCAGCAATAATATGTTCCCATAGGTAACGGTCGTTTGCTCCATCTTCTCTGTTGGGCGTATTTTCAATAGCATCCGCATCACGTGATTTCACTTCATCAATCCACGGAACATGTTTCCATATCGTCTTCATGGAGAAGAATGTAGAACCTCTCAGAAACTTAACCTCTCCTGTCCTGACACTCTTAAGGGGGTAATTCTCTTCTGTCAGCAATGACAAGGCATGTAAAGCCAGATTGTAGCGGGATAGTGCGACATATCCTCTATACCATACGGCGTCATTATTTCCGACTGTTGGAACAACTGGAGTGAAAATTTCCATGTTGTGCCAGGCTTGTTGATCGCTTGTCCCTGCTCCTCCTTTATAGGCATCATCGGACCTAATAGAGCCATGTATCCAACTATTGAAGGAACTTCCATATTTTGTGTTTGGAATGACACCATAGCAAGGCGTAATAAATCCCTCAATATACTCCGGTTTGCCCAGCATAAGTTCGTCTGCCAGAAGTCCTTTGGGCTCAACATTCAGTTGATCATTACAGCCAATTATCATCAGCACCGTAACCATTGCGAGTGCTATAATTTTATTTGTTTTTTTCATTTTTGTCTCGTTTAAAATGTTAAGTTAACACCTAAGGTCATAGTGAAAGGTACTACATAGCCAAAGCTCACGTTCTCAGGATCTGGGCCGGAAAATTTATCGTCACCCCACCATTTTTTTATTGTAAATAAATTATTGGCAGATGCATATACTCTGCATCGATTGATAATGAACTTTTTAAGAACACTTCGCGGAAGAGTGTATCCCAATTCCAGAGATCGTAATTTCAAATAGGAGCCATCTCTGATAAAATAGGTTGAAGATCGTGCTTCATCGTTCAGGTTCTGAGTAGACAATGCAGGGATATTTGAATTTGGATTTTGAGGAGTCCATGCATTAAAAACACCGGCTAAATGGTTTTTATTATTTCGGGTAGAGATGTTCCAGAAATCACTGTATTCTAACCATTCATCCCAAACTTGGTTGCCATAAACACCCTGGAAGAATAAGGATGCATCGAAGTTTTTATAGTCGGCCTGGAAATTCACCCCAAAGGTAAAATCAGGATCTCCAACACCAATCCATGTTCTATCGTATTGAGATGTAATATTTCCATCGCCATCCAGGTCTTTGTAACGGATACGTCCAATGCCTTTGCCTGATTGTTGGGGAGAGTTGTCTACCTCTTCTTGCGTCTTGAAGATACCATCAGCAACGTAGCCATAGAATGAAGAGTATGGACGACCTATCATATCATCAAGCATTCCATTACCTCCATATACGCTTCTTACCGATTCTGGCAGGTCAAGTATCTTATTCTTAAATGTGGCAAAATTTGCAGAAATGTTATAGTTAATCCCTGACGCTGATGGTTTGCCACTATAGTTTAAAAGGATTTCAATACCTCTGTTATCCATGCTCGGTCCATTTACATAGCGATATCCTCCTTCACCAATAGCTGCCATATATTCTGGTTTGTATAGCATATCAGTAGTCTTTTTATAGAAGTAATCAATGGCTCCATTAATGCGTTGATCAAAAAAGCCAAAGTCTATCCCGTAATTCGTTTGAGCGACTGTTTCCCATTTTAGATTAGAGTTACCTGTTCTGAATTTGTAGTAGCCCGACATCAGTGAACCACTTCCCATTCCATTCAGATCATATGAGGTATCATCATAACTCGCCAGATAGCTATTTTGCAACCATCCTGTAGGAATCGCAGAGTTCCCATTTTTACCCCAACTGAATCGCAGCTTTAAGTCTGACAAGAAGTTTACGTCCTCTAAGAAAGACTCACTTTTCATTCTCCAGCCTAAAGAAAATGCGGGGAATGTAGCCCACTGATTCTCCATCCCAAATTTCGATGAGCCATCATATCTAAGGGTCACCGAGGCCAGATATTTCGAATTATAGGAATAGTTTGCTTTTCCAAAATATGAAAACAGAGCGTATTCATTACCTGATCCTGTTGCTTGAGTTACCAGGTCTCCAGATGCGACATCTAAAAATGCATAATCTCTATCTTCTAAGAGCAGTCCATTTTTTCTGGCGTAAAAGTTTTCCGATTCTGCTTTAGAAAACTCAATTCCTCCAACGGCATCAATAGAATGGTTCCCTATTCTTTTACTGTAGTTTAATTGATTTGTCCATTGATATTCCAAGAAGTGATCTTGATTGTTACGCACATAATTATATTCTTCAATACGTCCTGCGCCATCAGCTTCCTCCCATATAGGATCAATAAAACGGTAGTAGCCTCCCCGGCAATCAATCCCAAAAGATGTACGGGCACGTAATTCCTTTGTTATCATCAGATCAGCATAAGCATTACCTATCAGTTTCAAGAATTTATTGACGTTTTCTTTACCCAACTTAAGATTCTTAACCGGATTACGATAGTCGTCCATTCCTACATCAAGGGATGCACCTCCCCATCCTCCGGTTTCTGTATAAACAGGGATAATCGGAGGCTCCATGACGGCCCAGCTGGTTTCATTAGCCTCACGATAGTTCATATAGTTAAGCTCAAAGTTTTCGCCGATCTTTAAACGCTTATTCAAAAGCGTGAACTCTGTATTCATCCTGGCTGAGAATTTTTCCCAGAAAGTTTCTATTTGAATCCCTTGTGTGTCTTCATATCCCAGGTTAAAAAATGAACGTGAGTGTTCATTGCCACTGGATATGGATATCTGATGATTTTGAGAAACACCTGTTCTTGCAATTTCATCTATCCAATTGGTATCTGCAGGGCGCATTGTTTGGGCATTATTTAACCATTCTACCGGTTGCAACGAAAAAAGTTCCGGATGATTATTGCTATCATACCCCCAATCATACTTGTAATATCTGACACCTTGCTCTATCTGATCCAGTTTTCCATCATTTGCCCAAGCTTGCCATAATGCTCGTCCATACTGGTCGGTATTCAATAAGTTTGGTTTGTTTGCCCACATCGATAGTTGAAGTCTTCCATCGTAACTTACCTGGGTGGTGCCTTCTTTCCCTTTCTTTGTCTCAATGATGATTACGCCTCCGGCAGCTCTGGAACCATAAATACTGGCAGCTGATGCATCTTTGAGCACCTGTAGTGATTCAATATTAGCCGGGTTAATATCACGGAGATTATAATCTCCGGCTAACCCATCCAACACGATAAGTGGGGCTGGCTGCGCATTTAATGAGGTCAATCCCCTGATCTGAACCACAACATTTGATCCCGGACTACCATCGGCTGTGATATATACCCCCGGAAGTTTTCCCTGCAATGATTTTAATGCATTTGTTGATGGGTTTTGAGCTAAATCCGAGGCTGATGCTACTGCTACAGAGCCGGTAAGATCTGCCTTCCGCTGGGTCATATAACCCACCTGAATAACCACTTCATTTAACATCCTGGCATCATCCTCCATGATAATGTCAAGCGTGTTAATTCCTTTTATGGGTCTTTCAATTGTTCTTTTTCCGATGAAGGTAAAAACCAAAATGTCTTCTTCAGAATTAACTTCAACAGAGTATTTCCCCTCAAAGTCAGTGATCGTTCCTGTGTAAGTACCCTTGATCTGAACTGCCACACCAACAAGAGTCTCTCCTGTGATTTTCTCGGTAACATATCCACTTACTGTCTTCTTCTGTGTTGTAGATGAATATGCATCCAAAGAGATCCCAACCCATAACAGAAGAAATAGCAAAACCAGATTGCTTCTCCTCCTCTTTTTCACTAAATGCTTTAAGTAATTCATGATTTTAGATTTAATTTAATCGTAAGTGATATCTTATTATATTGATTGTTCCATCCATATATTCTTGTTAGATAGGGAGTAATTGTATGCAGTCTAACCCAACGATATATTTTCCTCCTTCTGAAAGTTTATTCGTCCCAGTAATTTGAACTCGTAATTTTATGCTCCCTGATTGAGGACTAAAAGTTCCGAGATTTAGGGGTTTAGAATGTCTGATTTCTTTGCTGTACCCGTCAAACTGGATATTTACAGGTTGGTCATTTACCCTGAAGATAATTTTCCCATAATCTTTAGCTTGTGTGGCATACAGGATCATTTGGTATCTGTCACTTGAAAGATGGTCAAATGAAAATTCCAGAAAATCTCCTTCTTTGCCATCTTTCACCAGCAGGTGTGAGGCTCTGCTCCATCTTCCATTTGAAAAGCCTGCTGCACTTTGTTGCAGCACCCGTAGTGAAGGAGTTTTATCCGATATATCTAATGTCTCAAATTCTATAGCGTCAGCTATTTTATAATCTGCAGGATTTTCCGGAACAGGGTGTAACGTTTTTTTTGCTTCTTCGATCCCGGAAAGTCCAAGCGCCCGAGAGTTAAATTCTCCATACCAATAGATCGTTGTCGCGTAATCGACAGAACCTCTGTCCCAACCAATAACTTCCAGGTTGAACCTGAATTTTTCTTTAAAGGGGATCGCATCAAGATTTCGAGTACGCAGCCAGGCATTATAGCCATGTGAGCTCTCCAGGTCCGCTCGGGGTGCTCCTCCAAAAGGAGTGTAAAAAGGGACAACAGGAGCCCATGAACTATTGTAATAATCTTCAGTACCCGTTCCGAAATGAGATGGAAAAGTATCATTGTCCACCCATATTTTCTCATCTCCTTCTCCATACCAACGAGGTGCATGATTGAAGAGGGATAGTGCATCTCCAACATAGACCCCTTTCCCCTCAATGGTTGCGAAGTTCCATTCTATTGCTTTTTCGGGTTCATTGTGTTTAAAAAGAGGTATTCCGGTTTCCTGACGCCAGGAAGCGTGAAAATAGAGGGAATTCTCACGCCAGGAAAATGGAGAGACCTTCGCTTCTATCTTTACATTTACCGGGAATATGGAGGTGTTAATCAATTTGAGTTCGCCGATTTCTCTATACGGCATTAACCAACGGCTTGTGATATTTCCTTTTCCATCCGACTCCAGATACCAACTTTTAACGTATGGCGCTCCCATGCCTCCACCAGAAAAGTCACCCAGTGGAACCCAAACGGTCTGTTTGTTATCAAATGAAGCGACAAATATGAGTTCTCGCATTAACTGCCCAAAGAGTGCAGTATCTTTAAGATTTACGTTGAACTTTACCTCATCAATAATATTCCCTCCTGTAGGCAGTTCTATAGTTAAAGAATCAGCAGGCAACACTACGCCTCCACTTGTAATCTCCTTCCCGCTTTCTGTATGTGTTGGATTTTGAAGAAGATGATCTGCTTCTGCAATTTTATTTTTTGCTCTTTTTGCTACTTTGCTTGAGAAAGCCTCTATCAATGTATTTTCTGGATATCTTCTGTAATTTATCCCATAGTACTTAGCAGTTGGTTTAATTCCAGGCTCATCTTCAAATGTTATTTTGCATGACCTCGCAAATGGGAAAGGTAAGAATAGGGTATTTCCTCCCTTTCCATCTGAAGTATAACTTGTATGAGGATGTAAGAGTCCTCGGCCTAACCCTGCCACGGGGATCTCCATTAAATCATACGAAGGGATGATTAAACCTGGATTCTCAGCATCGTCAAAATAGAATCTCCAGGTACCTCTCTTATCTTTTGTAGTTATCCAAATACGGGTTATCACACCTGGACCTTTTTCATCAAACATGACTTTTTCTATTCGTCCATCTACAGTGTCTACCCGTACAACTCCATATCCATCGTTATTCGCGAACCAGCTTGGATCATCTGGAGAGACAGATTTGCGATCAAAACTACTAACTTGATGGGTGGTAAAGGATGGATCAGGAAAATGAGTCACGTTCTTCACTGAGACCATTTCATCGAGAAGATACTCCAGAGTGATTACTTCTTGCTTTTTACTGCAAGCAGTATATGAAAGAAGTCCAGTGATGATTAATAAATTGATCAGCTTTGTCAACCTCATGGCATTGGTTTATAACTAGGATGGTTCGTTTTCATCCCACAACGTACAATGCAATTGTAATTCCCCTCGTGAGAAATGGCTATAAAAATTAGCGCAGAAGCTATAACAATTGTTGCGTTCATCAGAAACAAGGCGTTCTGTCAATTATGTGGCGAGGAAATGCAACAAAATTGACGATGGCGTTTCGAAAAGTGTGTCTTGAGGCCTGTTATTAAAAAAGAAGGTCTTCCTGGATTCGTTGTGCCTATAGTGCGCGAAACAAAATGCAAAACTTTTAAATCAGAAAGATATTTTCCCGGAAATCTAGTTTAAAAAACTCTGGGGGGATATGACCACACTTCCCGGTCTGGAGTAAACGGTCAGGGCACGAACAAATAACACTGGGGATGTTTCTTTCGGGGAACTATCCTGGGGCTACACCGTGTCGGGTCAGGAATCGTCCCAGGGCTTCCACATAAAGAACCAGCGGTTACATCTTCTCATCGTACCACAAGGTGGCGAAGTAAAGTCCGATGGAGCGTGTCTGGTTAAACGGATGCCTATCAGAATATTACAGCGGAAGCAGGTGGTTTCTCCATACAGTGGTGTCCCTGGCAGTAAATTCAAAGATCCCGGATGCCCCTTTTCAACACATCATGGGGATCCGTTGTCGAAACAACATAATTTAGTATTTATTTAGTCAGGAAAAATTACCATGAGGGGACTATTCCTGATTTGAGATTAGCATCCTCAACAGTGAGGGTATCGGTGGTGCTGACCTTGATTCGGTATCCTTTCCCAGGGATGAAGCCACCGATATTGTTCTGCCAGCCGCCGAGGGATCCAAGATCTTCGATGGCGTTTCCTTGTTCGTCCTGCACTTTAACCAGTGAATGGCGGTCAATGAGTTGTTGTACCACTTCCAGGGCATCAGCCGGAGATTGTTTTGGGTAACTGACAATATTCCAGCCGGGTTTGAGAGGGATCTTCAGAGGGAAAGCCACAGGAGTGCCATTGATGGGGAGAATGCAATTACCGGTGACTTTCACCTTGTACCCCTCAGTCAGGGTCCAATTACCGATGGTGTTCGTCCACTCCCCCAAAGATCCCTCATCTTCCAGTAGATTCCCGGCCTCATCCTGGACCTTCTCCAGCACTCCCGCGGCGATCAGGGGATGAAAGATCACCTGCAGGTCAACTTCCGTCAGCAACAGCGGTGAGGAGAAGATATTCCATCCCCGGGACAGGGGAAGGGACATTGGGGTTTCCGGAGGGGAGAATTCTTCCGTATGAAAGAAATCCTTCCATTGGTCAGCGGACTGATAGGCTGCCAGGGAACCAACAGGAACGTACAAAATGCAGAGTGATTTGTCCACTTCATAAAAAACGCCGGGGGAAGAGGTTAAATCGATAGGGACCCCATGATAAGCAAATATGGAGGAAAGCCCCTTGCATTGAAAAGCCGACGTTCCGATGGCGGTCACCGCGGGGAACAAGGTCAGCGTGGCCATATTTGCACAATCCTTGAATGTATTAACGCCTACCGCTCCGGAATGGATCTCCGCCGATACCAGGTTTGAACAATACTCAAAGGAACTGGCCCCGAGGAGGGTGACATTCCCAGGAATGATTACTTCCGTCAGATTGTTGCACCAATAAAAGGCTTGTTCACCGATGGAAGTGAGTCCCCCGGGGAAGATAACATCCGCAATTTCGTGGCATTGCATGAAAGCCCACTTCCCAATGGTTTTGAGTGAAGTCGGGAAACGACAGGTTTTGAGAAAACTTAACCCTCTGAACATCACCGGGTCATAGAAGGCCGATTCGGGAATGGTCTCAGCAGGGTAACTGACCATACTGTTCCCGGCAGGTCCTTCAGTCCCGGTGTAGGCGACAATGACTGCTTCCGTGAGGTCGATGACAGTGACCTCCGGGATTTTATCCCTGATGGTTTTAAAATCGCGGGCATCGATGGTTCCCTTAATGGTGAGGTATTCAGGGGGATCCGATTCTTCGATAAGGTCAGCAAGTCCCCCTGGGGTGACCTCCAGTTTACCGAACTGCGTCACCCTGACGATCTGGGGTTCCAGTCCGTCGGCAGTGACCGTAATGAAGGCGGTTCGGCTGCCCGGGCCGGAAAAGGGCTCAACAAACAGTTGCAGAGGAATAATTCCCGCAGAGCGTTTTAGAAAAGAGAAGGTGACCCAGGACTGATCTGACGTCACCTGCCAGCTGCCGCTCGAGGTGACGGATAATTCCAGGGTATCGGCAGCTTCTCCGGCACAGAGTTTATATTGGCTGACGAATAAACCTGGCATTTCTATGATATTCACAAAATCCTTCCACCGTTCAGCGGCGCGGTAGGCCGGCCCCGACCCCGTGGGCACGTATAGGGTACAGCCCAGGGGACTGACTCCCCTAAATACGTTTTCAAAGGGGGTTAAGTCAGCAGGGATGACGGCATGGACCTTCAAAGAGACCAGACTCCCGCAGTTCAAAAACACATAATCATCGAGCGAGAGCCATGGAGAATAGAGGTTAACGGTATTTAACTGTGAGCATCGTGAGAAGGCACTGTTATCGACGACCCGGGAATAGACATCGGCCGTTTGCAAACCCGTGCAATTGTAAAAAGCGTACCGGCCCAGAACAGCCACAGAGGCAGGAATGGTCACATGGGACAGTGCATTGCATTCCATGAATGCCGTTTCGCCGATGGAAGTCACCGTAGTGGGAATGGTCAGGTTGATGAGGTTTTGGCACTTGGCAAAGGCCGACCTTTCAATCGATTTGACGTTGGGCCCTAAAACCAGGGTTGTGAGGGCCGTACAGCCGTAAAAAGCCTGAAAGCTGACAGACCGGGTGTGGATTTCAGCAGCAGTGAGTCCCTGGCACTCCTGAAAAACCATATCTCCCAGTAAAGTAACCGTTTCCGGGAGAACGATGGAAGTCAATCCCGAGCAAAACACAAAGGCAGCATCCATGATTGAAGAGACCGTCGGGGGAATCTCCAGGGCCGTGATCCCGCTGCATGAAAAAAACGCTTGCACGCCGATGGTCACTACGGAAACGGGAATAACCTGCGTGCCGGTCAGGGACACAGGACACTGGATCAGGAGCGTCTTCTCCTTATTGAAGAGCATTCCATTTTCTGAAGAGTAACGGGGATGGTCATTGGCCACCGTCAGGGAGGCACTGCATCCGGCAAAAGCCGACACGCCCACGGAGTCCACCAGAGAGGTGATAAAAAAATCGGATAATCCCTTACAATTGAAGAAGGAGGCATACCCGACGGAGATGATTCCGGCAGGTGGCAGGAATTTTTTCAGGGTATTCTTTCCGAAATATTGGGAGACGTTATCAATGGTCACCTTGGTACAAAAGGCAAAGGCAGGGATGGTGTGGGCCGGGTAAGTCGCCCAGTTGGATTGAGAGGAGCCTGACATGTCGGTTCCTTCCGTGCCTTCATAGGCCGTGATGACTGTATTGCTAAGGTCAATGAATTCGAGTTCGGGCATGGCATCGCGCATGGTCCTGAAATCGCGGGCGTCGATAGTTCCCGAGAGGGTCAGTGCATGGGCTAAGCTGAGGCTCGGTGACTGGGTCAGGAGATCCTTAAGGGTTCCCGCGGAAACTGTGATCATGGGACCTTGTTCGATGGTGACCGTGTGTTCTTCAAGTCCGGAAGCCGAAAAGGTCAGGGCTCCCCGGCGAAGGGTGCTTCCGCTATTTTGTGCAACGGTTATGGTGATGATCGTATGACCGGGACCTCCAGAGAGAGGGGTCACACTCAGCCACTCCTGACCCGGTATTACCTGCCATTCGGCAGATGAGGCCACAGTCACCGTGGTCTGACTTCCTTCTGCGGCAGAAATCTGCACAATCGAGGGAGAAGCAAAAATACCGGATTGTTCAATGATCTGACTAAACTCCTTCCATTGAACCGCGGCTTTGTATTTGGCAGCACTCCCGAAGGGAACGTAAAGGATGCACGCTGACTTGTCGACCTGGTTAAACACACCTTCCGAACCCATCAGGTAAACGGGTTCCACAGACCGGGCATAGATGGATTGCAGACCGGCACATCCGGCGAAGACCCTGGACTCGATGGTCGTTACCGAAGCAGATATGGAAACGGAAGTCAAACCACTGCACCCCATGAATATTTCCCTTCTGAAGGCCTTTACCATTTCCGGGATGTGCAGGGAAGTCAGCCCCTGGCATCCTTCAAATGCATTGGCTTTGATGATGCCGACGGTTTGAGGGATGAGCAGTGCGGCCAAACCGGAACATCCCGAGAAAGCCCCCTCCCCGATCACTCTCAAACCAGGAGGAAGCTGAACTGCGGTGAGGTTCCTGCACCCGGTAAAAGTCCCATTGCGCAACTCCGTGATCTGCGGTGGAAAAATCATCAAAGTCAGTGCCCAGCAATTCTGGAAGGCGAAGCTCCCCACCGAGGTCACCGAAGAGGGTATGTCCATGGAAGTCAGGGCAGTACACCCGTTGAAGGTATAATCCCCGATCGTGGTGACTGTTGAAGGAATCACAATGCCGGAGAGAGCGCTGCATCCGGCAAAGGCATCATTTTCGAGGCGGGCGATGGATTCCGGGATTGTCACAGACTCCAGATATTGTGAATTGGCGAAGGTCCCCCGTCCCAGGGAGGTAACCGAGGGGGGGATATCCATATGGGTAAACCCGGTATTATAAAAGCAGTATTCTCCGAAGGCCGTCAGGGAGGGTGGAAAAAGAAGGGTGGTCAGGTTGAGGCGATTACTGAACCCATATTGGGGGATGGTATTTGCCTGATAAGAGATCACCGGGGGCGGAATGGTATAGGTGGCCGTTCCCTCGGTTCCCGTATATGCCGCTATCGTCGCCCCCCGTAAATCGACTGAAATGAGCAGGGGCATTTCATCGCGCATGGTTTTGAAGTCACGGGCGTCGATTGTGCCCTTTACGGCCAGGTGGGTCATCAGTTCAAGCATTCCCGAATGCGCCAGTTGATCCCGGAGGGTTCCCGGCATAACGTCAACCATGGCATACTGGCTCACCGGGAGCAGCATATTTTCAAATCCCGGGGAAGAGAGGATAATTTGGGTCGTACGGGTGCCTCCGGTGGAGTTTTCAGTGAGTGACAGGGTAAGGGTAGTCGTTCCTGCCATACCGGAAGAAGGGTTCAATATTACCCAGGAATCCTCAACGGTGGCCGTCCATGGCACACTCGCCGAAATGGTGACTTCCGCGGTTCCGGCACCTCCTCCCAGAAACAGCCGGGAGGGCGATGCCGTGAGCCCTGGTTTCTCCTCCATGTGGAGGAAATCTCCCCATTGTCCGGCCGCGGCATAAAGGGGAATCGTTCCGGCAGGGACATGCAATGTGCAACCAGAAGGATCGAGGTTGTAGAAGACCTGTGGAGATGCGCTCAGATCGAGGGGTTCACCCCAGGAGACATCAATGTCCTCCAGGCTGTAACAAATGGCAAAGGCCCGTTCTCCGATAGAGGTGACGGAGGAGGGGATGACCAGGGACTTCAATCCGGTACAAATATTAAAAGCCATCCGTTCAATGGTCGTCACCGAAGAAGGAAGGTGCAGTTCTGTAAGTGCCGAACATCCGGCAAAAGACTGATACCCTATGGTAACGACGCCTTCAGACAGAGGGAAAGGGGTCAGGCTGCTGCACCCATTGAAGGCCATTATCCCTACACTGCCAATGGTGGGAGGGAGGGTAACCGACCTGAGGCTGCTGCAGCCATCGAAGAGATTATTGGGGACTGCAGTGATTCCAGCCTGGATATCGGCGATGGTGAGAGACGTGCACCCCGCAAAGACCTTATCACCCAAAGTGGTCGCCCCAGAAGGCACGGTGATCGTGAGGAGCCCTGTACATGCTTCAAAAGCCCCGTTATCTATCGTAAGGACCGCTGGTGGAATGGTGACTCCGGTCAGGCCACTGCATTTATAAAAAGAGGCATCACCGATAGAGGTTATGGTGGGTGGGAAAGCGATGCTCTGAAGGGAGGTTTTCCCATAAAAGTAATATCCGCCATAGATATTGGGCACCATGGAGCAAAAAGCCAGAATGGGAATTTTATTGGAGGGGTATTCATAAAACCCGGGACGGGTGCCTTCCTCTCCTGAATAGGCAGAAATGGCAGCCCCAGTGATATCCAGAGCAGAAAGCAGGGGCAGACTGTCGCGCAAAATCCTGAAATCGCGGGCATCGACTATTCCGGTAATGGTGAGGTGGGTGATGGCACTCTTTTCCGCGGAAGTCAAAGCCAGATTAAGTCCGCCAGGCGTCACATCCACGGTTTTATAGACCTGTCCATAACCTTGCAGCGCAAATAACAGACATAAAAATAAAATCACGGTAGGTTTCATGGTAATGCCCATTTTGTTGGTTCCAATTGCCCTATGCTCTTTTCGGGGAGTTCAATTCCCTATTCAATTTAGGGAAAATAACTTACAATCATGCCATTGCTAAAAAAAAAGGCCAGGGGACCCAGTAAGGATCCTCCGGCCTTTGAAAAAGGGCAGGGAGTGCTGCCAGATGATACGGTGTTCCCGGCGGAGAGGTGGGATCTGCCGGAAGAAAACTGCCCGATGGTCTGACTGGTCCAGCGACCAAAAGGTTAACTACAGGACCTTACGAGGCAGAGGCTGTTCCGCGGTGCCCTGAAGGTGTATAATGGAACCGCAAGAGTGGGTGCGGGCGGGTTTTATTCCGCCTTACCCTCAATAGTTTTTATGGAGCCGTCGGCGTTATATTCCAGTTCCGCCACCTTGAGGCTGCGCAGCCACGCTTTTCCTCCTGAAGGGGCACTGTCGTGGTGGAAGAGATACCACTTGCCTTTGAACT